>CAZMEA010000048.1:6547-14747 GCA_964565135.1 uncultured Woeseiaceae bacterium | reverse complement strand
CCGCCGCAGACGCGCATCTTCGGCAAGATCACGAACATCGCCGACTACGGTTGCTTTGTCGAGATCGAAGAGGGCGTCGAAGGTCTGGTGCACGTGTCCGAAATGGACTGGACCAACAAGAACGTCAATCCGTCCAAGGTTGTGCAGGTGGGCGAGGAAGTTGAAGTCATGGTCCTCGAGATAGACGAAGAACGTCGTCGTATCTCGCTTGGCATCAAGCAGTGCCAGCCGAATCCGTGGGCGGAGTTCTCTGCCACCGTCAATCGTGGCGACACGGTGAAAGGCCAGATCAAGTCCATTACAGACTTCGGCATCTTCATCGGCCTCGACGGCGGCATCGACGGGTTGGTTCACCTGTCCGACATTTCCTGGGATGTGCCTGGCGAAGAAGCCGTTCGCAACTACAAGAAGGCACAGGAGATCGAGGCGGTTGTCCTCGCGATCGACTCGGAGCGGGAGCGTATCTCGCTGGGCATCAAGCAGCTCGATAAGGATCCGTTCTCGGGCTGGCTCGCTGAGCATCCGAAGAATTCGATCGTCAAAGGCATCGTGACAGAGGTGGAAGCACGCAGTGCAACGGTTGACCTCGGCGACGGTGTCGTCGGCACCTTGCGTGCGTCCGAGTTGGCCCGTGACCGGGTTGAAGATGCGCGGACCGTGTTGAAGGTTGGTGAAGAGATCGAAGCCAAATTCGTCAACGTCGATCGCAAGAACCGTGGAGTTCAGCTGTCGATCAAGGC
Organism: uncultured Woeseiaceae bacterium; assembly: GCA_964565135.1. GTDB lineage: Bacteria > Pseudomonadota > Gammaproteobacteria > Steroidobacterales > Woeseiaceae > JBFGFX01. Next base: position 14,007 of record CAZMEA010000048.1, on the reverse strand, counting down.
GAAAGAACAGCACGAGGAAGCGGAAGCGCTTAGCAGCTACAAGTCTGGTGCGGGCGCTTCGCCGGCGGGTACGACCCTGGGCGAATTGCTCAAGGAAAAGATGTCCGGAGGCTCCAGCTAGGGAAAAAGTGGCCCGGGCATACTTGCCCGGGCCATATTTCCTTTATAATCTTCGGCTTACGCGACGCAATCGAGACCCTGGAACGGCCGGTGTTATGACAAAATCAGAATTGATCGAAGTAATCGCACGTAAGCAAAAACACCTGCCGGCAAAGGACGTCGAGTTAGCGGTCAAGCATTTGCTGGACCTGATGAGCGATGCGCTTGCCCGGGGCGAGCGTATTGAAATCCGGGGCTTTGGCAGTTTTTCTCTGCACTTCAGGCCGCCCCGCATCGGCCGCAATCCGAAAACCGGTGAAGCCGTCGCGCTGTCCGGTAAGCACGTTCCGCATTTCAAGCCCGGCAAGGACCTGCGCGAACGCGTCAATGCCAGTCGGGACCTCCCCATCAAGAACTGACTGCGTTGCGATGCGCAGGGTGACACCATGTCGCTCAGCTTTCCCAATCGCACACCAAAAGCCATACACTACGGCCTGCGGGGCGATGGACGCCCCTGAGTGCAGTCATGAGTTTGCTTAAACGCCTGGGCATCGTCGTACTGGTCATCGCCGTTCTGGTCCTTATGGTCTGGTTCACAAGCCTTAATCCCGGGCTCATATCGATTGATCTGGCGTTCGGAATTGTCGAACCGACGATTCCTCTCGCTCTGTCGGTCGCTTTTGTGCTCGGCTGGATCGTCGGTCTGATCTCTACCGGCTTTTACATTCTCAAATTGCTCAATGAGCGCAGGCGGCTGCGAAGCAGTCTTCGCCAGAGCGAGTCTGAAGTAAGCAGCCTGCGCAGTCTGCCGATCGCCGATGCCGACTGAGTCGACGTTTCTTCTTGCGGGGTTGTTCCTGCTGCTGGCTGCCGCCGGCTGGGCGCTGGGGCGCTTCGGCGAACGGGATGAACTGGAAGATCCGCCGGCGCCACTGAATGTCGACTATCTCAAGGGTCTGAATTTTCTGCTCAACGAACAGACCGATCAGGCCCTCGAGCACTTTCTGAACATGGTGCGGGTCGACGACAAGACGATCGAGACCCATTTTGCACTCGGCAGCCTGTTTCGCCGTCGCGGCGAAGTGGATCGCGCGATTCGGATCCACCAGAACATCATCGCCCGCCCGGATCTGGGTTCAGATCAGCGAGATCAGGCCCTGTATTCACTGGCGCAGGATTATCAAAAAGCCGGGCTGCTGGATCGGGCCGAGAACATGCTGGCCAATCTGGCGCAGGGTTCCCGGCACCAGGTTGAGGCCCTCGAGCGGCTTTGCCGCATCTATGAGCAGGAAAAAGAATGGCAGAAGGCGATCGATGCCGGCCAGAAGCTCGAAGTATTAAGCGGACGATCCCTGGGTCTGCAGATTGCGCATTATTATTGTGAGCTTGCCGATCGAGCGGTCAAAAACGGCGACTTCGTGGCGGCACGTTCATACGTGAAAAAGTCCCAAGCCGGGCGGCCGCGGACCCAGCGGGGCGCACTGACACGAGCCACAATTGCCCAGGCAACGGACGATCCCAAGACTGCGTTACGGCTGTATGAGCGCGTCGTTGACGACGCGAGCTACCTGATGACAGAAGCGCTTCCGCGTCTCGTTGAGATTCATCGGGAGCGAGACTCGGTGAAGGCATTGAACAAGCATCTGGAAACGCTGATTCGCGATAACGAGCATGCGAGCAAAGAAATCGCTTACACGGCGATCGTCAATGACATCGGCGGAATCGATGTCATCGATCGATGTGTCGAGGAGTACATGCTGAGTGAGCCGACCCTGACGGAATTTATCGATATCCAGAACCTGCAGGATCAGGCGGATCGGCGTGAGGCACTGTCCAAGGTCCGTGCGGCGCTCAGCAAGCTGGCTGGATCCACGCCGCGATACCAGTGCAAGGAATGCGGGTTCTCCAGTCAGCAGCTGCTCTGGCAGTGTCCAAGCTGCAAGGATTGGGAGACCCAGCGACCCTTCGCCAGCGTTCAGTTCGATTCGCTTCTCCAGCGCAGCGGCATTATCGACTACTAGCAGCGGACGATTTCCGAGCCGACTTTCTAGCCAGACCGGATACTTTCTGCGGCGGCCTTGGTTATCTCGACACGCTAGCCTGCTCCCGCCGCATGTGGATGAGCGAAGTCCGCATGCACGTTCGAACTATCCGGGAGATTTCAAATGAAGCAGAACCTTCTTCGAGTGACCCTCGCAATCTCGACACTCTGGTGGTCCGCCTCCTGGGCTGGACCCGTAGACATCAATACCGCCGACGCCGCGACGCTGTCGGCAGAACTGAACGGCATTGGCATGGCCAGGGCGATGGCGATCGTCGAGTACCGTGAACAACACGGCCCGTTTAAATCCGCCGATGAGCTCACCAACGTGACCGGTATCGGTCAGCACACGCTCGAGCTGAACCGGCAGTTCATCCTTGTGGCGGCGGGCAAGGAGCGCGCCCGCAAGTAATGCGCACTCCGAGTCCGACGATGCCCGCAACAACGAAGTTGCGGGCGTTTTGAGACCTTGTTAATGAATGACCGGGAGGCATCCTGCTACCATACCGCGCTGGCCAATTACTGGAGCACCGCGTGTCCACGATCGTTCGATCTGCCGTATTTCCTGTCGCCGGGCGAGGAACCCGATTTCTCCCCGCTACCAAAGCCAGCCCGAAGGAGATGCTTCCGATAGTCGATAAGCCGCTTATTCAGTATGCGGTGGAGGAAGCTATCGAAGCCGGGGCGACGAAACTCGTCTTTGTCACCGGTAGCTCAAAACGTGCCATCGAGGATCACTTCGATACAGATCCGGAGCTCGAATCCGCACTAACGGCGTCCGGCAAGGATGAGCAGCTCGAGTCGATTCGCAATATCGTGCCGAAGGGAGTTTCCTGCATCTACATCCGGCAGGGTGAGCCGCTCGGATTGGGACATGCGGTACTGTGCGCGCGACCGGCAGTCGGTAATGAGCCGTTCTTTGTGCATCTGGCGGACGATTTGATTCGCAGCGACGTAGCCTGTCTGCGCCAGCTGGCGGACGACTTCGATCAGAACGGCGCGAGCCTTGTTGCCGTCGAGGAGGTCCCAAGGGAAAACACCCGCAGTTACGGCGTGGTCGATATCGATGATAACGACGCCAAGTCACAGGTTATTCGCGGGATTGTCGAGAAACCCGCACCGGAGGATGCTCCATCGACCAAGGGCGTTGTAGGCCGGTATCTGCTGACGCCTGAAGTTTTCGACAAACTCGAGACAACCGGGCGAGGTTCCGGTGGGGAAATTCAGCTTACGGATGCCATTGCAGACCTGATGTCGGATCAGCCAGTGCGAGCCTTCGCCTTCGACGGCGAACGCTTCGATTGCGGCAGCAAGCTGGGCTACCTGAAAGCAACCGTTGCGTATGGATTGAACCATGCCAACGGCGGCGAGGAATTCAGATCTTTCCTCCGGGCAGTCACAGACGACTGACATAGCGAGTTAGCCTGATGGAACTGCTGGAGTCGTTGGTTGCTTCGGGACGCATTGTTGATTTGATGCTGACCGTCATGGCGGTCGAGGTTCTGGCTGTGACGATTTACCGGCGCATGACGGGCGGCGGCATCGCATTTGTGCCACTAATTCTGAATATTGGCGCCGGTGGGTCGCTCATGTTGGCCCTCCGAGCCACCTTGACCGACGCGGGTATCGAAATGATCGCGTTCTGGCTCCTGTCGTCGCTGGTGTTCCACGTTGCCGATCAGGCAAAACGATGGAATTCGCCCTCGGACGGCGTCAGCTAGCCTGCGTTTCCGGTTCCATCCTTCCAGGCTTGCGCGCCGCAATCACACGGCGCTGACGGGTAATTTTTACCTGATGGTAGAGCAGGAGCGTTACACCGAGCACCGTCGGCGTTGCCCACAGTACCGGATTGAATGCATAGGCTGGCAGTAGATTGACAGCGCCGAAGGCAAGGAATGCGGTGTACACGGAAATGCCCGCACCGACGGCCCCGCGTGTGTGCTGAATCAGCCATTCGTTGAGCGGCGGATTCCGACGGAAAATAAAGTGCGTGTTCAGGATGGCGGCCGACAGCCCAATGGTCGAAATCCCGATCATCAGTCCGTTACCCAACTGAACGCCCTGCCATGCGCAGTTTGACGCTGCGACGAATGTGGCAAACTGCAAGAGCAGGTTGACGGCATTCCGGTTTCGTTCGTGATGTCGCTTGTTGCGAATGCACAGTAATCCGTACCAGGCGAGCATGATCGTCAGGGTGGCGAGGTACATCATCATCCAGCCAAAAATGCCGATGACCAGTGGCTCATCGTCGGAAAAGGGATGAGTCTCGAGAGGGGCCGACAGGGTGCAAAGGCTTATGCCAATGGCAATCGTTCCGGTGGCCAGAAGAGCGTAGGAGAAGACCTTGCCCCAGCGCTTGTGATTCCGGGCGCCTTTTTTGCCGATGATCGGCACCCACATCGAAATCAGTCCGACGCTGCCGGTCACAATGTGCGCCGCCACCAGAATTTCAAACAGGTGTACCGGATTCACTGCCACCTCGCAGGCATCTTTGTCCAGTCCGTAAAACTGCTTACTTCTGAGAAGCTTGGCTGACTCATATCACGCGTGTTCGATCGCTGCGGTCATCATATACTAACCTCAGTGGCGCGTCCGATCCGACGCCGGCGCAGATAGAAAGAAAAGAGAAGAATGAAAGGTTCAACAGGGAAGAAGGCGGTCGTCATTGGGAGTGGTTTCGGCGGCCTTGCGGCGGCGGTACGGCTCGCGGCTCGTGGTTACCAGGTGACAGTGTGCGAGCGACTCGACGGACCGGGGGGCAGAGCTTACGTATACCGGCAGGATGGTTACACCTTCGACGCCGGGCCGACCATCATCACCGCGCCGTTTCTTCTGGAGGAACTGTGGTCTCTGTGCGGCAGGAAGATGTCGGATGACATCGACCTGATCGAGTTGTCGCCGTATTACCGTATTCGCTTCGATGACGGCAGTCATTTTGACTACAGCGGCAATCACGAAGCCATGAAAGCGGAAATCGCGAAGTTCAATCCGAACGATGTCGACGGGTATGAACGCTTCCTCGAAGCCAGCAAGCTGCTCTACACCGTCGGTTTCGACCAGCTCCTCCACGTGTCATTCGACTCGTTTGGCAAGATGTTGCGTGTGTTGCCGGATTTGCTGCGCGCCCAGTTCTATCGGTCGGTTTACAGTCTGGTGTCAAAGTACATCAAGCATCCCAAGCTCAGACGAGTATTCAGCTTTCACCCACTATTGGTCGGTGGAAATCCGTTCACCACTACCGCGGTCTATGCATTGATAGCACAGCTGGAACGAAAGCACGGCGTGCACTTTGCAATGGGCGGGACGGGCGCGGTCATCCAGGGCCTGGTTAATCTCATCGAAGGCGCTGGCGGTCAAATGCGTTACAACGCCGGCGTCAAACGAATTCTGCTCGACGGTCGAAAGGCAACCGGCGTTGAGCTCGAGAGCGGCGAGAGGATCGACGCAGACGTTGTTGTGTCAAATGCGGACTCCGCATCGACGTATAAGTACTTGCTTCCTGACCTGAAGCGAAAACGCTGGACGGATGGACGACTTGCCAGGTCCCGCTATTCAATGAGCCTGTTTGTGTGGTACTTCGGCACCAATCGCAGATATGAGGATGTACCTCACCACATGATCTTGCTCAGCAAGCGCTACCGTGAGCTGCTGAAAGACATCTTCAAGGACAAAGTCCTGGCCGACGATTTCAGCATGTACCTGCATCGCCCGACGGCTACCGATCATTCCCTGGCTCCCGAAGGTTGCGATGCGTTCTACGTGCTTTCTCCGGTGCCTCACCTGGACAGCGGCGTTGACTGGTCGGTGACCGGCGAGATCTACAGAAAGGCCATTGAACGCAGTCTCGAGGAGACGGCGCTGCCCGATCTGAGTTCGCACATTGCGACGTCGCACATGATTACGCCGATCGATTTCAAGGATCGCCTGTTTTCCGAGAAAGGCGCTGCCTTCGGTCTGGAACCTGTGCTGACCCAGACCGCTTGGTTCAGGCCGAACAACCTGAGCGAAGAGGTTGACGGGCTGTTCCTTGTTGGCGCGGGCACTCACCCGGGCGCAGGTCTTCCGGGCGTGATCTCCTCGGCCAAGGTGCTTGATGAAGTAGTGCCCGACCCGCTGCCTAGCTGAGGTACCGCCGAACTGCAGCGGCCGCAATTCTGCCTGACTGCGCTGCCATCGGTATGCCGGGACCCGGATGCACGGTGCCTCCGGCAGTGAACAAACCGGAACAGGCCGTTTCCGCACCGGCACGACGAAATGAGCCGTTCCAGCCATGGGTGGGCCAGCCGTAAATTGCACCGTCTGAACCCGGGAACAGCCGTTCGAAGTCGTCCGGTGTCCGCCGCTCAACATCGGGCCCGGACAGCGTCACGTTGAATCCCTGTCGAGACAGTAACGAGGTTGCAGAGTCCTGCGCCTGCTGAATCTTCTCCCCGGAGAGTCGAGCAGCCGGCGCATTGATGAGCAGGAAAAGGCGCTCTGCACTGCCCGGCGCGTCGGCGTTGTGCCTGTCCTGAGCGCATACATAGACCGTCGGCTCGTCGGCAATGGAGCCCCTGGCAAGCGCATCAAATTCGGCGGTGTAGTCACCGCTGAAGAAGACGGTGTGGTGTTCGAGCGGAAAATCCGGGACCTCCGCCTTAAGACTCCAAGTTATCGCGGACAGGGAACGATCCTCGGAGCGACGGTCGGGCAGGGCTCGTTTGACGGAGTTACCGAGCATCCCTTTGCTTAGCGCATTCACATCGCCGTTGAAAACGACCGCCTTCGCTTCGATGCTATCGCCGTGGGAAAGGCTGATCGCAAAATCCCGGTCGCGTCGCTCGATCGACTCGGCCTGTACATTGTAGTGGATATCAGCGCCGGCGGTGGTCGCCGCTTCCGCGATTGCGATAGGCAGACGGACCATACCCCCTTCGACAAGCCAGACACCCAGCCGCTCCGCCTGCGAGATCAAGGCAAGCGTGGCTGGAGCCTCGAAGGGCGAAGAGCCCGTGTACGTCGCATATCGACCGAACAACTGGCGAAGCCGCGGATCGGTAAAAATCTGGCCAAGCTCGGCCCACAGTGTCTGAAACGGATTTGTGGCATAGAGCTTTGGCAGACCGCGGAGACCGACGGCGCGGGTCAGGCCGACGGCACTCGGTTTCTGCGCCCGCATGAAGCTATGGTCGAGCGTTGCGAAACGTTCTGCCGCGATGGCAGCAAATTGCCGGTAAGCGTCGGCTTCCTTTCGTGACGAGAACGCCGCGATGGCATCACACGACGCTTCGATGTCGGCGAAAAGATCGAGCCTTGAGCCGTCTGGCCAACTGTGGCGGGC
>CAZMEA010000048.1:0-6447 GCA_964565135.1 uncultured Woeseiaceae bacterium | reverse complement strand
CGCGTGGTGAGTCGGGACACGGGCCTTACGTCATCGGGATCGAGAATCTCGAAGTCAAACCTGCGCGCCAGCCGGGCGATGATGAGGCCACTTTCAATCGTCGCGAACGCTGCACCGACGCAGATACGTGGGCCGAGACCGAAGGACATCAGGACACCACTATCAGGGCCGCGATCATCCGCCCGGTCGAAACGGTCCGGATCAAACTGATCGGCATGGCGCCAAATCGCTTCGTTGCGATGCGACGTCCAGGGCGACACCATGATCATGGCGCCTTTCTTGACGCGAAACTCGCCAATGGTCGTCGCTTCCGCCGCCACTCTCGGAATGAACGTGATGGGCGGGTAAAGCCGCAGTGCCTCCCTGAACACGTTTCTTGTGAATACCAGCTGCTTCACATCGGAAAACCGGATGTCGCGTTCGCCAACGATTGTGTCGACTTCGGCACGGATGCGATCGACGATATCGGGGCGCGCTGCAAGGATGTAAAACACCCAGGTCAGGACGCTGGCGGTTGTTTCATGTCCGGCCAAAAAGAACACGCCCATCTGATCAATCAGCTCTTCACGCGTAAACGGCTTGCCGGTTTCCGGATCTCGTGCCGCAATCACTGCCGATACGATGTCGTCGACCTCCGCGGAGTCACCGGCGAGTCGCGGATCGACCAGGCGGCCGATGTGCGTGCGAATCGTGTCACAGGCATCAAGCACGCTTTGGGGCTGTCGGACATCCGCCCAGGGTTTGCCGAAGATGAGTTGCCGCAGGTTCACACTTGCCACGCTGCGCTCGAAGTCTGAAAACGCCGTAAAAACATCGCGCGCAGTGCCTGCGGATAACGGCGTTGAGAAAATAGTTCTGCAGATAACGTCGGCAGTCAGTTCGCTCATGGCAAAGTCGAGCGAGAAAGGCTCGGCCGATTCCGCACGACCTGCGAGGAGAACCTCATAGTCGTCCACCGCGGCCGCCATGGATCCAAAGGCCTGGTTTATGCGCATATGCGAGAAGGCCGGATCAATCATCGCGCGTTGCCTGCGCCAGGTATCGCCGCTGGAGACGAAGATCGAGTCTCCGACCAGAGGCTCCAGCGCGCCTTTCATCAGGTCGTTTTTGGGAAAGATCTCGAGCGGGTCGGTGAGAATATCCCGGGCAATCGTCGGATCATTGATGAGCAGAATCGAACGCCTGGAGTAGCCGAGATAGGTGCAAGGCTTTTGGTAAGCAGCGAGCGGGACCAGACTGAGCAAGTCCCCGTCCCCCTGACGGATCACACGAACCAGCGAACGAATCGGCGTTTTCGGCTGGGGTGCGGGCGGACGATAAAGGTCGTGCATTTGGCTGGTATTCGACGGCGTGAGCAATGGCTGCCCGGACTGAATTCCTGCAGTATATACCGTCCATGCCGGCGCCCGCCCTGGGTACGGGCTGTGTGTGAATCTTGTTGGTCTGCAAGGTAAGTATGGGAGTTCGGACTGTATTGCTGACTCTTGGACGGCTGCCGGTCGGACTTGAGATTGCACGCAGCTTCGCGGATGCCGGTTGGCAGGTCATCGTCGCGGAGACGAGATCCATGCATCTTTGTCGGACGTCTCGTTCCGTCGATCAATGCCTGCGCGTTCCCGCTCCACAGGCGAATCCGGTGGCCTTTCGCGACGCGATTTCCAGAATCATTCGCGATGCTCGTGTCGACATCGTCGTTCCGGTGTCAGAAGAAACACCCTACGTCGCAGCGCTACAGCGCTCGGACTTTCCCGGTACACGTTTTTTCTGCGCCTCGGCATCTGACGTAGTGAAGCTGCACGACAAGCTTGAGTTTAATGAGACCGCCGCATCGATGGGATTACCCGTTCCACGCAGCTGGGCGGGAGATCGCGCGGCGGAGGCTGCTGCCAGCGGCAGCCGGCTGGTTGCGAAACCCAGATTCGCATGCTCCGGCAGGGGGGTGCGTTACTACAGTGCCGGGCAGGTGCCGCAGACCGATCGCGCCGACGTCATTCAGACGGAGGTTCAGGGAGCACTCTACAGCACCTGCGGAATCGCCCGTGACGGTCGGATTCTGGCCAATGCCATCTACCGCGCACGGGTACTTTCAGGTAGCGTTGCTGTTGCGTTCGAGCGACTCGAGAGTGCGCCCGACATAGACAGCTGGGTCGAGAGATTTGTACGAGAATCGGGGCACACAGGATTTGTTTCGTTCGACTTTATCGTCGACCATTCCGGCGTGCCTCAGGCAATTGAGTGCAACCCGAGGGCAACGAGCGGCATCCACTTCCTGGCTCCTCGTGCCGTTGCGAGGCTTCTTTCGGAGCCCGACACAAGCATGATTCCCGACACGCAATGGTTTCGACCAGAGTTTCTGCTGACCGAGGCCTACTCGTGCTACACGGCCCTGCTCGCAGCCTTGCCGAGGCCGTCCGAGGCCAGGCGAATTTTCAACGAACTCAGGGCCGCCCGGGACGTTACCTGGCGACGCGATGACCCGTGGCCGTTTCTCACAATGACCGTAAACTCCTGGCCGATTATTTTTGCGGCCGCACGTTCGCGACGACCGTTTGCTGAGGTTGCAATGACAGATATCGAATGGCGCCCGGACTATGACTGAGTACGGCGACCTGCTCGCGACGACTGAAGATACGTGCATTGCCGAGGATATTGATCGTGGTCTGACATTAACCGCTGTCGCACGTCTTCAGGGTGACTTCGTTGATCTGATCGAAGCGGCTACATTTGGGACGTCCGGGCTGCGTTACAAGCGACTGGACGTGGCGTCGCAGATCGAACGGTTACCCAGTCCGACCTTTGTAGAGATGCGACAGAATGACAAGCTGATTGGAACCTATGTGTTGGCGAGCAGTGACCTGACTGTCGACAGCCTTACGATCCATGGGATTTATCGGGCGTTGTTGACCGTCGCCGAGGAGCAGGCGGGTCTCGGACTGGGCCGGTGGATGATGAGTCAGACCCTCGACTGGATAGGACAACGTGCTGCCGAGAGTGGCACGCCGGTGATGACCTGGGGCTGCGTGGAAGAACGCAACGAGCCGTCTCTGCACCTGTTGCAATCGCTCGGGCTGGACACATTGGGTGCACTCGAGTCCATGATGGCCTATCGGCAGTGGCCGCGACGAGAGCCGAGAGTTGTCTCGGTGGATTCGGCATTGATCGAAGCGGTATCAGAGGCGCGAAACGCCACGATCGCGGACTGCGGCCTTACCCAGAAGGTTGATACGGATTGGCTGGCGCTGGTCGTTGACGGCAAGGTTCGTGCCGCTGCACGTGCATCGTTGGTACAGGTCAACATGGAGACCATCGGTGGCTTCTGGGACTCCGCGTATCGCCACTTGCTGCGATACGTGCCGCCGGCGCGTTTGCGATTTGACCCCGAGAATTTCACGTACGTTCGTATCAGCGACCCGGTCGTGATGCCTGAAGGGGTCGGGTTATGGGGTGATTTCATATCCGGCCTTATGGCGCTTAATCGCACCCATATGGCAATGTTTGTCCTCGATCCCCGATCGCGAGCGCGTCGCCTTCTGAATCAGGGACGCGTGTTCGGCCGCCTGGGCAAGGCCACGCGTCAGTCGATCCAGGTGATTGCCAATTCCTGGAACGTGAATGCCGATGTATTGGCCGCAATTCGGTCAAGACCGTTGGGGCTTGGCCCACTGGACATATAGGCGTTCGGTTCAATCCGAACGGTCGATAACCGCCACTGCCTAGTACTCGTCATCATGATTCCACCAGACACGGCTGCCGTGTTTTTTGCCGCAACCATTGCCCTTGCCCTGACACCCGGACCGGACAACATATTTGTGCTGACGCAATCAGCTTTACACGGGCGGAGCGCTGGTCTGCTGGTGACGGTTGGCCTCTGCACCGGATTGATTGCCCATACAGCAGCCGTGGCTCTTGGCGTCGCAGCAATTTTCGCGACCTCTGCCGTGGCGTTCACGGCGCTGAAGCTTCTGGGAGCGGCTTACCTGCTCTATCTCGCCTGGGGCGCATTCCGAGCGCCCGCCACAAATCTCGAGACTGGCGCGCAATCAAGTCTGCAGGGCAAGAAGCTCTACCTCAGGGGTGTGATCATGAACCTGACGAACCCCAAGGTGGCGATCTTCTTTCTGGCATTTCTGCCGCAGTTCGCCGACCCGGAGCGTGGTTCGCTCACGCTGCAGATTCTTCTGCTCGGCGGGCTTTTCATGATCGCAACGCTGCTCGTGTTTGGTGGTGTGGCAATGTCGGCCGGTTACCTCGGGGAATGGTTGCGCAAGTCCGAGCGCGCACAGCTCATCCTCAATCGGGTCGCTGGAATCGTCTTCGTAGCGCTTGCCCTGCGGCTGGCAACCGCCGAACGATAGCGGGGCCTAGCTGGCCCGCAGGCGGGAATCTCGCTTGCGATCGGATTCTTTGAGGAGCTTTTTGCGCAAGCGGATGCTGCCAGGCGTCACCTCCACCAGTTCGTCGTCGTCGATAAACTCAAGGGCCTGCTCGAGCGAGTGGCGAATGGGCGGTGTGAGCACCAGATTCTCGTCCGAACCGGCCGCCCGAATGTTGGTGAGTTGCTTCGCCTTCGTCGGGTTGACGACCAGGTCATTCTGGCGGCTGTGAATCCCGACGATCATTCCTTCGTAGACCGCGTCGCCATGATCGATCATCAGTCGACCGCGATCCTGGAGGTTGAACAGCGCGTAGGCCAGCGCCTTACCGTCGACATTGGAGATAAGCACGCCGTTGTTCCTCTGGCCGAATGCCTCGGGCACGTATCGATCGTATTTGTCGAAAACGCTGTACAGGAGACCGGTACCGGAGGTGGCCGTCAGGTACTCGGTCCGAAAGCCGATAAGCCCCCGCGTCGGAATACGGTAATCGAGACGGACTCGCCCTTTGCCGTCAGGCACGATGGCGAGCAACTCACCCTTCCGGCTGGCGAGGCGGGTCATGACCGCGCCCTGGAACTGCTCCTCGAAGTCGACGGTCAGCTGCTCCCAGGGCTCTTCCCGACCCGCGTCAGTCTCGTGGAAGATGACCTCCGGCCGGGACACGGCGAGCTCAAAGCCTTCCCGACGCATGTTTTCGATGAGCACCGCGAGGTGCAGCTCACCACGGCCGGATACTCGGAATTTGTCCGGATCGTCCGTCGCTTCCACACGCAGCGCAACGTTGTGCTTCAGCTCCTGATCGAGCCGATCACTGATCTGCCGGCTGGTCAGGAACTTCCCGTCCTGTCCGGCGAAGGGCGACTTGTTCACCTGGAATGTCATGCTGATCGTCGGTTCATCCACGGCGAGCGGCGGTAAGCCCTCGACGTGATCCCGCGGGCACAGTGTGTCGGAGATATCCAGTTCCTCGATGCCGCTGAAAACGACGATGTCACCGGCACTCGCTTCCGAAATCTTCACGCGTTCGAGTCCGCTGAACCCGTACAGCTCAAGCAGGCGAGCATTGCGAACGTTGCCATCTGCAGCGACGACGCTGACCGGTGCGTTGGTACCGACAGACCCCCGCTGAATGCGACCGATGCCTAACACGCCCACATAGGCGTCGTAATCCAGGCTCGACACCTGAAGCTGCAGCGGACCATCAACGTCCACGCTTGGCGGAGACACGTGTCGGACAACGGCTTCGAACAGCGGTGTCATATCTCCGCTGCGCACGTCCGGCTCATCGCCGGCGTAGCCGGCGAGGGCGGACGCGTAGACAACCGGAAAGTCCAGTTGCTCTTCCGTAGCGCCAAGGCGATCAAAGAGGTCGAACGTCTGATCGAGGACCCAGTCCGGTCGAGCGCCGTCACGATCGATCTTGTTGATAACGACGAGTGGTACTAATCCGCGAGCAAACGCTTTTTCGGTCACGAAGCGTGTTTGTGGCATCGGTCCTTCGACGGCATCAACCAGCAACAATACGCTGTCCACCATCGAGAGCACCCGTTCAACCTCACCACCGAAGTCGGCGTGACCCGGCGTGTCGACGATATTTATGCGGTAGTCCTGCCAGTTGACGGCGGTGTTTTTCGACAGAATCGTGATGCCGCGCTCGCGCTCCAGGTCGTTGGAGTCCATGACGCGTTCAGGGGCGTTGGCACGGGGATCCAGGGTTCCTGACTGGCGCAACAGCTGGTCGACCAGGGTCGTCTTGCCATGGTCGACATGCGCAATGATCGCAATATTGCGAAGGTTCTTCAGTTCGGACATCGGGGAGCTCGAGGCGCAACGGCCGTGATGGCCGGGACGGCGCGGATTATAGAGAGCCCGAGGAAGATTTGATAGCCGGTTTTTCGGCGCTGCATCCCTGGCCTGCTATGCTGTGATCGCGCCGTCAGGAGGGCTGAGCCATGGACAAACCGGTGGTGAACATCGATGAGCTCGAGTACGTCGAGTTCGGCAAAGGCGAGCAGTTTCTGGCGTCGAGGGCGCCGGTTTCTACGCGAATCGGTGCGAAAAAGCTTGGATA
>CAZMEA010000047.1:0-14910 GCA_964565135.1 uncultured Woeseiaceae bacterium | reverse complement strand
GCTGTGACCAGAATTTCTGCACGCCCTTGAGCCACTCGTCGATCTCGTCGAGTCCGCCATCGCTGAGCCGATAGATCCGGCGCTGCGCGTCAGCTCTCGCTGCCACGATGCCCGCCTCACGCAGCACTTTGAGGTGCTGGGACACAGCGGGTCGGCTCATCGTGAACAGATCGGCCAGCTCTCCGAAGGAACGCTCACCGGACGCCAGGGATTCGACGATGTGGCGCCGCGTCGGGTCGGCCAGGGCAACAAAGGTATCCATGGTCTCGAATATAAGTATCCACTTAATTAAGTCAATACTTATCTAAAATCCGTGAGACTGGTCGGATCAGGCAGGACACCAGATACCCTCAACCCGCGTCGGTCAGCGTTTTTCGATAACGGAGTGATCCTCGTCGAGCATCAGCACCACGTCCGCGCGTGAGGGCATGCCCCGGAGATTGCGACGGGTGATTCGCTCGTAGTGCTGGATGAAGCGAGCAACCTCCGTGGCACTCATCAGTCCGAGGCCGCGACCGCCGGTCCTCGCGGCGAGTTTCTCTTCCTGCTCGAGACGCCACCGGAACACGGCATCCCACGACGGTGCGGCAAGCATCACGAGTCGGTCCAGCGTGGCAAAGATTGATTCATAGTCATCTCGCAGACGCTGCTCGACCCACTGCCGCCAGTGACCGTCCGCATCTTCATCTCGCTCCAGGTCGTTGACCGGCGTATCGAGACTCGACCGATCACCCGCCGTGCTGCCGACACACCAGCCTTCGAGTATGACGAGATCGAGCGGGCCCTCGACGCTCGGCCATTCTGACTCGGGCGCACGATCATCTATGGACTTGTCGAATCGCGGCAGAAGGAAAGTCTCACCGGATTCGAGCCCGCCAAGCGACGTCAGCGTGCGCCTCAACAGTTCAACGTCGTGCGTCCCGGGCACTCCTCGGGTCTGCAGCAACGGGTGAATCTCCGCGGCAAGACCCTCGCGCTCAGACCGGGTGAGATAAAAATCGTCGATCGACAAGACGGCCGAGTGCCAGCCGAAGAGCAGGTCTGCAGCCATGGCGAGAAACTCGGCGAGCGTCGACTTGCCAGTACCCTGCGCACCGTTGATACCTATCACGAGCGTGGATGAATTCTGCCGCCAGCCTTGAATTTCCCTCGCGAGGGGCAAGTAAAAGGAAGTGGCCGTTTCAAGAAACGCGTCCGGCAGGCGATGCTGAACAAGAAACTGGCCCAGTTTCTCGTCGAGTGCGTCCTCTGTCTTCATCTCAAAACCACGCTGTTAGACTCCGCGAATGACCTTCATTGTAATCGGTGGCCTGCTGGGCCTGTTGTTTGGCGGGCTGCAAGGCGCGCTGATCGGTGCTGCGCTAGGCTACGCCGGCGGCTGGTATCTCCGGCAGAAAGTCATCGGCAGCCTTCGCGTCGCGCAAACCCAGCTGGTCGATACAACGTTCGCCGTCATGGGCGCACTGTCCAAAGCCGACGGGGTCGTCACCAGGGACGAGATCGACATGGCGGAGCAGGTTTTCAACATGCTCCACCTGAACGAACAGCAGCGCAAGGACGCGAAAGCAGCGTTCAGCCGCGGTAAACAACCGGACTTCGACCTGGACGCAGCCGTCGACGCATTTGCCGCCGTTACGCGCGGACGCGGACCCTTGTTACAGCTCTTCCTGCAGCTGCAGTGCATGGCGGTGGCTGCCGATGGTAAGGTCCACCCGGCGGAGCACGAGATGCTGGTGCGTATCGCCCGCCGACTGGGACTGAGCGAACGGGACGTTGCGCAACTGGAAGCACTACTGCGCGCGAGTACGTCCGGCGCGGCGGGCGCACCGGGTATCGACCCGCGACAGCGGCTGAGTTCCGCGTACGAAGCGCTTGGCGTGACGCCGGATTCCACCGACGCCGAGATCAAGCGTGCCTACCGGAAGCTGATCAGCGAGAATCACCCTGACAAGCTCGCATCCCGCGGCCTCCCCGAGAGCATGCGCGCTGTTGCCGAAGAGCGGTCTCGCGAGATCAACAAGGCCTACGACCTCATCAAGGACGCCCGCGGAATCGTCTGATTTCCGCACCTCTCTAAAGCCCGGCAGCAACTGGCCGTTAACCCGGTATCGATGCGTACGTTTGCGCGTCTATTGTGATCATCGGGACCAGGCATGCACGATGCGGTGAGAGTAGAGACTCATCTCGACAGCGAACAACGACCTTCGCTGCGTGCGGCCGTCTATCGCATTCTGGAAACCGGCAAGAACAGCGGCCGACTGAGCAAAATCGTCGACGTACTGCTGGTCGCATTGATCGTGGCAAGTGTCATCGCGGTGATTCTCGAGTCGATGGCCGACGTATCCATAAAGTACGCCGAGGTCTTCTTCTGGTTCGAAGCGTTCACAGTGTCCGTGTTCTCGGTGGAGTACTTTCTTCGCGTCTGGACCTGCGTCGAGAATCCGGCGTACCGGAAAGGCGACGGCAATCCGCTCGTCGCAAGGCTCCGCTTCATGGGCTCGTTCCACGCCGTGGTCGACCTGCTCGCCATCCTGCCGTTCTACATGATCATGTTTGGCCTCTTCGGCAACGCCGACATGCGCTTCCTGCGCGCCGTGCGGCTGCTCCGCGTACTGAAGCTGACGCGGTACTCGCCCGCTCTGAACATGCTGATTGCCACGATGGCGGAAAACGGCCGCAACCTGGCGGCCGCGTTCTCGATTCTCCTTACCGTCATGCTGCTCGCCGCCTCCGGGATCTATTACTTTGAGCGGGACGCCCAGCCGGAGGACTTCGGCAGCATACCCGCAGCCATGTGGTGGGCGTTCGCGACACTGACGACGGTGGGTTACGGCGACGTCACGCCGATCACCGTAGGCGGAAAAATCTTCGGCGCCTGCATAACGGTTGTGGGACTCGGTATGGTCGCCCTTCCGACCGGTATTCTTGCATCCGGCTTTGCGGAACAGCTGCGCCAAAGATCGGATCGCTTCAAGGCGTCAGCGGAGAGCGCCTGGGACGATGGCGTCATCACCGCTGACGAACATCAAGAGCTCGAACGGCTGCGAAAAGAGCTGGGACTGGGCGAGCACACGGCCAGCCAGATACTCGATGCGGGCATGGTCAAACGCGCCATCGGTGCGCCCGCGGCGTCGCAATGCCCGCACTGCGGCGGGACGCTTGGCCGACAGTAGCCGACGGAACGCCGACGAAGCCCTTCTTAACGCCCGACAGGTTTGCCTACGCGAAGCGAATGTGCTTCTGCATCGGCAGTTCGCGTATCCGGTTCCCGGTCGCGGCAAAAATCGCATTCGCCAGAGCGGGCGCCGCGGGCGGAACAGCCGGCTCGCCGATGCCGCGGATACCTTCCCCGTTTTCCAGGCCGCGGACGACAACGTCGGGGGCCTGGTGGATTCGCATCCCGGTGTGCGCGTGAAAGTTGGTTTGCGTCGGCGCATGATTCTCGTACGTAAGCTCGCAGTTCATGGCATGACCCAGACCCCATATCACGCCGCCCTGAATCTGTGCCTCGAAATTTACGGGATCGACGATTCGCCCGACATCGGCCGCGACGAACACCTTCTCCACACGAATACCACGTTCCGTGTTGACGACATCGACGACTTCTGCGACCGGCACACCGAAGGACATGTTGAATGCCAGACCGCGCCCGCGTTCGGGCCCTGTGTCAGTACCTGACCAGTTCGACATCTCGCCCACGGCCTCCAGGACCTGTCGCGATACGCCGTCGTTGCACAAGCGAAGGAGCTCTTCCAGCGGATCAGCACCCGCTGCCTGCATGAGCTCGTCGAGAAAGCCGGAGAAGATGAAGGCGTTGCCCGAGGCCCCGACGGAGCGCCAGGAACTGACGGGCACCATTTCGGGCGCCCGGTAGCCGGTGACCCGGTAATTCGGTATCGAAAAGGGTTGATCCCAGGCGCCAGTCACGATGATCAGATCAGGTCCGGGCGGTGCGAACATCAGGCGACCAAACCACGACGCCACGACGGACTGCGACGCAATGTCCAGGTCGATCGCATCCACCCGGCCGGAGGCTGACCGACCGCGAACCCGCGCGAGCTGCATGGGCCGGGGATAGTCATGGCTCATGTCCTCCTCGCGCGACCAGGTCATCTTGATTGGCGTGCCCTTCATCGCCATTCCGATCTCGACGGCCTGAAGTACATAGGTGTCTTCCAGGCGTCGCCCGAAGCTGCCACCCATCTGCTGAACGTGGATGTGTACAGCGTCCCGGTCGATGCCCGTGAGTTCGGCAACATGATCTTCGACGAAGCGTGGGATCTGCGTTCCGGTCCAAACGTCGACGCGATCGTCCGTTACGAGGACTACCGCGTTCATTGGTTCGAGCGGCGCGTGCGCAACGTACGGCAACCGGTACTCGGCTTCGAGATAGCCACCCTCCGCGAACGCGAGATCGACATCGCCGTCGTCCCGATTGCGGCTGTCGCGGTACTCAGGATCGATCGACGCATCCAGCACATCCCACATTTCCGCGCTGCTTTCCGGATACGGCGCCGGACCCCAATTGCAGCGAATGGCATTCGCTGCGCGAAACGCCCGCCAAGTATTGTCCGCGATAACGCCGACACCGTTGGTGATCGGCACGATGTTCCGGACGCCGCGCATCGCTTCGGCGGCAGTCGCGTCGTAGTCCAGCAGGGAACCGCCGATCCCGGGATTCGTACGGACGGTCGCAAACAGCATGTCGTCGAATGCGAGATCGATGCCGTAAATTGCAGTGCCGGTCGACTTCCCCACGATATCGGTACGGCGATGTGGCTTACCGATGAATCGCCATTCGGCCGGACGCCGCAGCTCAACATCGGTAACGGGTTCTATCTCAGCGGCCATCGCGGCCAAATCGGTGTACGCGATTCGTCGGCCGTCCTCGGCGATGACTACGCCGTCCCGCGTTGCAAGTGTTTCGGGCGCCACGTCGAACTGCTGGGCAGCCGCCCGTTTCAGGGTCTCGCGCGCGACCGCACCGGCGTAACGCAGTCGATCGAACATGTCCGGCACGGTTGTGGATCCGCCCGTCATCTGCATTCCGAGCAGCTTTGACGGCACCTCCATAAAGGCCCGCGCGCGCTCGGCCAGCTGCGACCGATCGAAGGGTGGAAACGGCGCACTGTCCTGGAGGACCTTTGAGTTGTAGTACGCCGCGTCGGGTACGCCGGGGCTGAGCGAGACCGTGTGGGGATCGACGTCGAGTTCCTCGGCGAGGAGATGCGCCTGCACAGAATAAGCGCCCTGACCTTTGTCGGCCCTGGGTGTGATCAACGTGATACCGGCTGAATCGATCTTGACGAACGGCGTGATCGCGGCTTCACCGTCGTTCAAACCATCGAGCAATGGATTCGGCAGTTTTCGTCGGTAGCTGTAGTAGCCAAACGCGACCCCACCGATGACGGCCGCCGAGCCGATCAGGAAGGTGCGTCGCGCTATCTTCGCTGCCCTAGATTTCTGCGGTCCGGTATCCATCGTCTCACTCACGCGGCACGCCCTCGCGCAGGTTCGCCGCAGCGGTCTTGATGGCGGCGCGAATTCGCGAATACGTCCCGCAACGGCAGAGCCCTGCCGCCATCGCCGTGTCGATTGCAGCGTCGTCCGGCTCGGGATTGGCTGCGAGAAACGCTGCCGCCCGCATGATTTGACCGGACTGACAGTAACCACACTGCGCGACCTGGTGCTCAATCCACGCGGCCTGCACGGCATGCAAGGCGTCGGGACTGCCGAGACCTTCTATCGTTATGACATCGCCCTGCACCGCCCCGACCGGCAGCTGACAGGAGAACATCGCGCGTCCGTTCACATGCACTGTGCAGGCCCCGCACTGCGCCAGGCCACAGCCGTACTTCGTGCCGGTGATGCCAAGCTCGTCACGTAGCACCCAGAGCAGCGGCATCTCGGGTTCGACGTCTACGTCGTAGGTGACTCCGTTTACGGTCAGTTCCATGTCGGCAGGATCGTTCGCCAGAGGTTTGCGTTCAAGAATAGTGCGCCGATTGATGCGTTCCGATCAACGATAAACGGCGCAGGCATCAGGCCGGCTCGTTGTCGGCGTCTCTGATACGTTGCCATATGACATCGACGACCGTGTCGGCAGCAGCGGCAACGGGCGCCGAAAGCTCGGTTCCGTAGTCGACGGTCGCCGCTTCGATCAGATAGACGGTCACATCGTCGGGAATCGCATCCTTGTAGAGTTCGCGCCCCAGACGCAGCGCATGATCCCAGCGAAAGTCGTGCAGGCTGACGCCACCAGACCCGGTCTCCTCAATCTGTTCGCCCCGGAGTTCGACGATGGTGCCCGGAGCGCCACCCCCCGAGTTTGCATCGACGAAAACAAGTGCCGTGCTCCCGACCGCTTCGAGCATCGCTTCAACGCCCGAAATGCCTGCATCGACGATGCGGACGCCGCGGCTTCCGGCGCGTGCTGTCAGTGCCTGCAGCCTGCGGACCACGCAGACACCGACGCCGTCGTCCGTCCGGTTTGTGTTGCCGCAACCGATAACCGTCAGCATGTGCCGTCTGCTCTTGATCCGCAGCCTCCGAGTCTAACGGTCAGTCCGTCGCCCTGCGATCCGGCGCCCACGCACGCGGCAGTAATTCCATAGAACAGCGACCTAATCGTGAAGGGCCCGTGATACCTGTGTGAGATTTGCTCGTGACACTGACTTCCGTTGTCTACACCACATAGCGGAGAGTTACTCATGAACAAGACCTTCAAGGCTGCCGTCGCTGCGGCCGCGCTGGCCATCGTGCCAGCCGCCAATGCCACGCAGTTCGACGTCCAGATTACGAATCTGACCAATGCGATCTACTACACACCGTTCCTGGCGGGCGCACACCCGGCTGGAACAAGCCTGTTCACCGTCGGTCAGCCGGCCTCCCCCGAGATCCAGGCAATGGCCGAAGGCGGCGATATTGCCGGGCTCGTGACCATCCTGGACAGCATCGGCGGTACGGTGGTTGCCAATCCGGCCGGCGGCTTGCTCGCCCCGACGGAAAGCACAACGTTCAGCATGGATACTGACGGCACGGCCAACACGCTGTTGACCATCGTCGCCATGCTGCTGCCCACCAACGACGCCTTTGCCGGACTCAATTCGATCGAGATCCCGACCGAACCCGGCACCTACGTCTACGACGTACCGGCCTACGACGCCGGGACGGAAGCCAACGATGAGTTGCTGACCGGCGGTGGTGCTCCTGGCGCTCCGGGAATGCCGGCCGATCCGGGCGGCCTGACCGGCACCGGCGGCATGGGCGCTGCTATGGCCGATGCCAATACCACCGTGCACATCCATCGCGGCGCACTTGGCGATACCAACGCAACCGGCGGCGCGAGCGATCTGGACAGCCGCATACATCGATGGCTGAACCCGGTTGTCCGCGTAACCATCACCGTGCAGTAGGAGAATCATCATGCGATCTCCCATTCGATACCTGCTCGTGACCACGGCCACGCTGCTGGTTGCAGCGTGCGGCAACGGCAGCAGCGATGCGCCACGCCCGGCTCCCCTTCCGGACCCGGGGGCGGCGCCGCCACCAACGGCAACGTTTGCCGTAACGGTTACGAACCTTACCAATGCCCAGCCCCTGTCTCCCGTCGGCGTTGTAGCGCACTTTGACGGCTATGCCGTCTTCGACGTCGGCGCTCCGGCTACGGTCGGCCTCGAGGATCTTGCCGAAGGCGGCAGCAATGCGGCGTTTCTCAGCGAGGCGGAAGCCAGCAATGATGTCGCTGGAACGGCCTCGGGTGCGGGGCCCATCCCGCCAGCCGGTTCGGAAACCATCATGATCGAGGCCGAGGTTCCGGGCACGAGCCTGACACGGCTACGCATCAGCACCAGTTCGATGCTCGTGAACACGAACGACGCGATTACGGCACTGAACGGCATCAGTGTGGCAGGCATGGTCGTGGGCGACGTCGTCAGCGCCCGCACGATTGCCTATGACGCCGGCACCGAAGCCAACACGGAAGAAGCCATTCACATCCCCGGCCCTGCCGGCGGTGGTGAAGGTTTCAACCCGATGCGCGACGATCTGGCTGACCGTGTGGCGATGCATCCGGGCGTGGTCGGTCAGGACGACGGCTTCATGACATCTAACCTCAACAACCAGCACAAGTTCGACAATCCGGTCGCGATGGTCCGCATCGAACGGATCAACTGAGTCTGGTCACCCGGGTCGCACAGGGACGTGCACCCGGGATTTCTCCACCTACAGCGGATTCCCGTTAATGTCGACCGCGTTCAGTTGATGCGTGTCGGCAGCGTCTGCCGGATCAGGCACCCAGTCGCTAACGCAGTCGCGTGACTGCAGGCATGGATCAGTCAGCGTTAACAGGAACGCCACCAGTCGGTCGCGCTCGACCTGATCAAGATTCATCTGCGGGAGTGCCAGCGGATCGTTTGCCGCACGTTCTGTATCTACCTTGCCGAGCGCCGCATTACTGTCGTTTTCTGCGTTGGGGTACAGCGTGTCGCAGTTGGCAACGGCATCGAACTGCGGCAGCTGACACCAGCCGCCAGCCGCGAAGAAATTGTTCACTGCCTGGCGAGGATTGCTGTAATGGGCAACGACGTCCTGCAGCGTCGCATACGCGCCGGTGTGCATGTACGGCGCCGTCTCGGACACGTTCAGCAAGGTCGGGGTACGAAAACGGAAGCGATCCGCTGCGTTGCCGGAAATGTTCTCGCGGCCAAAGTCCGCCGTGCCGCCCGGACCGTTGCCCTTCCCGGGTCCGAACTGCGGGGCACCGACCGCATGATGCTGTTCATCGGTGAAGAAATCGCCGGAATGACAGGTTACGCAACCAGCTCCACCCTGGTCGACCGGCGTAAAGAACAGGACTGCACCTTCCTTGGCCTGGTCGTTGATTGCCGTCAGATCGCCTTGCACATACTCCTTCCAGGCATTGTTCACGAACACCTGCGAACGCTCGTACTCCGCGATCGCGGCAACGATGTTGTCGAACGTGATCAGGTTCTCGGCCGTCTCGGCGCTGCGAAACGCGTCCTGAAACTCGGCCAGCCAGGTGGCCATGCCGATTTCACCGGCGCCAACGCCATAGTCGCCAATGCGCGCCTCCAGATGTGCTCGCAATACGTCGTTCGGCTGTCCCAACTCGAGATCGCCGCGCATTTCCTCGACCGACGTGACCGGGAAACGCGCCTGTGCCGTCGTCAGGTTGGCACCTGCGTCCGGATCGATGACGTTGAGGCCACTGTCGGGTGTACTGATACCGGAAGCGGCTCCGTTCTGCCCGGGCTCCGCACCCAGACTCGCGACACGCGAATCCCAGAACAGGCTGGAGTCCCACAAGGCGATGTTGAACGTGGTCGGCGCATTGCGCGGCACGTTCGGTACGCCGGTCGCATCGCCACGCCCCAGCCCGACGAGGTCGGGGTCGACCGCGCCAATACCCACTGACAGAGAAAGGTTGTCTGCGCCACCGAGCGCCGGGTGATGACAACTCACGCAGGCGCTGTCGAATTCGCCCCCCAGCGCTTTGGAGAAGAAGAGCCTCATGCCGAGCTGTGGCAGCGGATCGCCGATCGCGGGCAACGTTCGGCCTGTGCTGGCGTCGCCGGTCAGGCCCTGCGCATCGATCAGTGCACGGACCTGGTCATCCAGTGCCGTAGGTTGCGGCCCGGGATCCTGAACGGGCGGATTTCCGAACAAATCGGGCGGTTGATTGAATCCGTCACCGTCGCCGCCCCCGCATGCCTGCAGCGCGACCGCGGTGCTGAGCAAGATCCATGTGTGTACCCGCATTCCGGCTCTCCAGTGACTGACAACCTGATTCTTGCCCATCCCGTCATCCTCAACGTCCGAACGAGTCTCAGGTTGACACTGGACCGACCCAATGACCAGCGGCCAATCTGTTCCGAACGTGCCGATTTCGTCCGTTGAGCCCATCGCGGCGGCGTAAGCCCCGGGCTTCTGGTATCGTTTTACAAACGCACAAGAACACCTTCCAGCATGTCCGGCCTTTTCCAGGAACTCAAGCGTCGCAATGTCGTACGCGTTGCCGCTGCCTACGTCGTCGTGGGCTGGCTGGTGGTGCAGATCGCGCAGCTCCTCTTCGATGCCTTCGGGACGCCGGACTGGGTGATAAAAACCGTCATCGTGCTGATTGCCATTGGCTTCCCGTTCGCACTCATTTTCGCGTGGGCCTTCGAACTGACGCCCGATGGCTTGAAGAAGACGCGCGACGTAGATGTATCAACCTCCATGACACCGCGCACCGGCCAGCGCATCAACTACGTCATCATCGGCGGCCTGGTCATCGCACTCGGTTACTTTATCTGGGAGCGGCAAACCTATCGTGCGCCAGTCGAGCAAGCGATTGTCGAAAGCAGCCCGGCGAGCGAAGCGACCGAACAGACAGTCCCGGCAGCCGAGGCAGACACACAGAGCGACACTGACGAGCAACGTTCGATCGCGGTGCTGCCGTTCGTCAACATGTCGTCAGACCAGGAACAGGAATGGTTCGCCGACGGCCTGACCGAAGAGATTCTCAACTCGCTGGCCAAAGCGCCCGACCTGCTCGTCGCCGCTCGAACGAGCTCTTTCGGCTACAAGGGATCAACGGAGCCTATCCCGAACATCGCCGAGGCGCTGGGTGTCGATCATGTGCTCGAGGGATCGGTCCGCAGGGGCGGCGACACGTTGCGTATTACCGCACAGCTCATTCGTGCGGCGGACGGCTTTCATCTCTGGTCAGAAACGTTCGACCGGACGATGGACGACGTTATTGCGGTGCAGGAAGAAATCGCGGTTGAAATCGCGAAGGCGCTCGAGACCACCATGGATCCGGAAGCGCTCGAGCGCATGATGCGGACCGGTACAACGTCGGTCGCCGCCTATGAAGCCTATCTGCAGGGCATTGGCATATTCGCAGCGTCCTCGGCGTCAGGCGACCGGTTCGGCGTTGTGGCGGCCGGTGAAGCGCTCGAAAGAGCAACTCAGCTCGATCCGGAGTTTTCAGAAGCGTTCTGGCGACTGGCCGGATACTGGTACGTGCAAGCTCAGTCGAATCAGTACTTCGGCGGCGTCACCGACCTGCCTCGCGAGGAACTGGACCGGCGTTACGACGAAGCACTGGCGAACGCCATTCGCTACGAGAACGATGAGACAACCCTGCTTCGCTACAGGGCTATTCAGGCAAGTGACAACCTGGATTTTACTCGTGCGGCTCAGCTCGCCCGGGAATACATGAACCGACGGCCAAACGATGAAGAGTTTCTGACAATCCTTTTCACGTTCCTCCGATACCTGGGACACACCGACGAGATACGCGCTGTCTCGAGGCAGTGGCTCGATGAGCGCGGGCTGACGCGCGAAACGGCGAATTCGATGGCCCAGGCTTTGCGGCATCCGGACGACACAGACCTGATGCGGGAGATCGCGAACCAGGCCATTGCAGAGTTCGGTGACGAAATGACCCTGGTGTACCAGCTGCACCGATTGTTGCTTTGGGCGGGCGACGTCGACGGTGCGAGTCGGCTCTTGCCGAGGCTGGATCGCAGTGACCTGGACGAAGGCAACCGCATGCTCGCCGAGCTGAGACAACTTTGCGCGGAACGGCGCGTCGAGGACGCGAGCGAAGTCTACGCCCGGCTGGTTGACGACAACGCCGACGACATTGCCGTTCTCTGGCTGGCCCACAAGATATTCGGCGCCGAGGACGCCGCCGTCGCGCTATTCACTCCGTTTGACGAAGCCGGCGATTTCGCCACTCTGGAGTCCTACCTTCCTTACCCGAACTTCGACATTTCGAACTATCCGAATTTCCTCCGCGCTGTCGCCGGTCAGGGCATCGAAGACCGACAGGTCATACCCGCTCCCTACGCCTGCACACGCTAACGGCTCGCCTCAGGCAGTGGCCTGATCAGGTAAAGTGAGCGGCGTGAACACTCCGTCAGATCTCGACCGCTATCACCGCCAGATGCTGCTGCCCGGCTTTGGCGAGCAAGGCCAGAAAAAGTTGCTCGGCTCTACCGCGCTGCTTCTGGGCTGCGGCGCGCTCGGCACTGTGATTGCCGACCTTCTGGCCCGCGCCGGTGTCGGCCGCCTGGTCATCGTCGATCGCGATATCGTCGAGCTCACCAACCTGCAACGCCAGGTGTTGTTCGACGAATCCGACGTTGCTGCAGGGATGCCGAAGGCGGAGGCGGCGAAGCAAAAGCTGGCGCGCATCAACGTCGACGTCACCGTCACGGCCGTTGTCGACGACATCAACGCGGGAAACCTGGAGCGTTTAAGCGAAGGTGTCGACGTGCTAGTTGATGGCCTCGACAACTTCGAAACCCGTTATCTCGCCAATGATGTCGCGGTCAAGAATGGTCTGCCGTATGTCTACGGCGCCGCGGTCGGCACGACCGGCATGTCGATGCCAATACTGCCGCACACGCGCAATGGCGATGCGCCCTGGGAAACCGGCGAACAGAATTACGCGACACCGTGCTTTCGCTGCCTGTTCGAGGACGCGCCGCCTCCCGGCACCAGTCCGACCTGCGACACCGTCGGCGTCGTCAGCGCCGCCGTCGGCTTGGTCGCCAATTATCAGGTTATGGAGACGCTCAAAATTCTGACCGGCAATTACGATCGACTGAATCGCCGTCTGCTGTCCATCGATTTGTGGGCGAACGAGATCATGCCGCTGAAGGTCGACAGCGCTCGGGAGAAAGGCGACTGCCCGACCTGCAAGCATCGTCGCTTCGACTATCTGGAAGAACGCGAGGGCTCACGCACGGCCGTGCTGTGCGGCCGTGACGCGGTACAGCTCCGCCACCGTGCGGCAGATGACGGCGTTGACCTTGCGGCAGTGGCGACACGACTCGAAGACCAGTGCAACATTCGCGTCAATGAGTTCCTGCTGCAGGCCGACATTGTCGATGGTGCAAAGAACTATGAGATATCTCTGTTCCCGGACGGGCGTGCGATAGTTAAGGGGACCGATGATCCGGCAACCGCCCGAAAGATCTACGCAAGGTACGTCGGTCACTAGTCGGGATCGGCCCAACGGGCATCCTGTCCCATGAGAACGACCCATCGGAGCAGGCCCCGTGCGTGCCTTGCCGATGAAAATCGACCCGCAACCATGACATCACGATCGAGCCGCACGGAAATCCGTGCACATCACCAGCGAGCCATAGACCGGCTTGCGGACGCCTACCGGGACAATGACGAGTTTGTTGCGCTCATCATTGGTGGTTCGGTCGCGAAGGGCTACGCGCGCGACGACTCGGACGTCGACTTCATGATTGTGGCAAAGGACGAGGCTTTCGAGCGACGCTTGCAGTCACGTGATCTTTTCATCAATCGACGCGACCTGTGTGACTACGACGGCGGCTATGTCGATGGAAAAATCATCAGCCTCAAGTTTCTGAAGAATGTGGCTGAACGCGGCAATGAGCCATCGCGCGCCGCGTTCGAGGGCGCTTTTGCGGCGTACTCGCATGTCGCGGATCTGGACGAGCTCTTGCAACGCATTGCCGTCTATCCGGAAGCGGGGCATGACCAGCGGGTGCGCGCGTTCTACAGCATGGCCTTTATTCAGCACTGGCTCATCCACGAAGCCGAACGGCATGAGAACGCCTATACGACCAACAGGGCCGCAAGTCAGCTCGCGCTGTTTGCCGGCCGATTGATCCTGGCGCACAACCGGCGACTGTTTCCGTACCACAAGTGGCTCCGCACAGCGCTGGAAGCCGTTCCGGACAAACCAACAGACCTGCTCGGACACTTTGACGCGCTGTCGCGACTCCCAAATGGAGCAAACGCAACCGCGCTGTTCGAGTCGATCCGCACGTTTCACGACTGGGGCGTCAGCGATCTCGATGCGTACACGTGGTTCATGACGGACGTCGAATGGAGCTGGATGAACGACGCTACACCGATGGAAGACTGGTGAGGCAGCAAACCGCAGTGCTTTCAACGTGATGCCGTGACCCACTGGCGTCAGTTGTACACCTCAGTCAGACGCAGCCAGTGATTGATACTCCTCCCAGGTGATTTCGCGCCCGGGATAGGCCACGCCCTCGAACGGCCAGTCGTCAGCCAGCCATGACCGAACGGTCGCATACAGCTCCTCGTCGGCGCCGCTGGCGAGCATGTCCGAGCGCACCCACATGGTCGCCTCTGCGTCGTAAGCACCTTTGGCAAACGGGAAGATGTACAGACAGCCGATGACCCTCGATTCGTCCAGCGTCACGACGGTGTAGGCGAACGAGGACCGTCTCTGGAACTCTTTCTGATGCCAACCGAGGTCGATCAGATCCTGTTCCAGGGACAGATCGTCCTGAGGCCACCCCCAGGGCTCCAGGAACATACCCTGCAGATGCTCGAGGCTCGACATGACGGCGTCATAGTCCTTGACGACATCGTTGACGGTCAGCGTACGGAGGCGAAAGCTGCCGGTCTCGTACTGAACAGGAACGACAAAGTCATCCGGCACGAAGGGCTCCGCGGCCAGTAACCAGGACGACGGAAGCAGGTAGCAAGCACACAGGACAATGATTCGTAACATATTCTCTCCCCGGACGTGTTCGAGTCGCATTGTAGCCCGAGGCCTGCCATCGCGATTGGCCGGCTCCAACCCTTCGAAAAGCGAAATTGATGCCCCCCAGGTCGCCCGGTACGCTGAATCTGTTACGAAGCTGCCGGATCCGGTCCAGCCATGGTGTTGTGGAAGTCAACCCAACTCGATCAGATGATCGCCCGGCTGGCTGGCGACGGATATACCGTGATCGGGCCCGCCGTTCGGGACGACGCGCTGGTTTACGACGAGATCGACAGGTTGCCCATCGGAATCGGGGACGAGCAGGACGCCGGCCACTACCGTCTGCGTGACAGGGGTGACGACACTCGCTTCGGCTACAACCTCGGCCCGTCAACGTG
>CAZMEA010000046.1:6782-14934 GCA_964565135.1 uncultured Woeseiaceae bacterium | reverse complement strand
TTGCTACCGGGAGCAATCAGACGGTCCGAGCCAAGCGAATAGATAACCTTTCTTTAGACTTGGTCGGGGTGAGAGGATTTGAACCTCCGGCCCCTGCCTCCCGAAGACAGTGCTCTACCAGGCTGAGCTACACCCCGTGACAGATAGGACTAAGAGCGCCTTTTGACGGCAAAGTCGGCGATCGTGATCATCGCGTCTTTGTAGTCCGAGTCGGGAATTTCGGACAATGCTGCGATGGCCGTGTCAGCGGCCTCCTTGGCGCGCGCCGCAGTGTACTCAAGTGCCCCGGTCGATTCAATGACCGCCCGAATGTCGTCCAGTCTATCGATGCCGCCGGTTTCGATGGCCTCGCGGATCATCGCAGCCTCGCTCGGCGATCCGGTTCGCATCGCATAAATAAGCGGCAGGGTCGGCTTACCTTCGGCGAGGTCGTCTCCGAGATTCTTGCCGAGTTCCTCGGCCTCGGCATCGTAGTCCAGGGCATCGTCGATCAACTGGAACGCGGTACCGAGCTGCCGTCCATAGGTAATCATGGCCGATTCGTCTCCCGGTGAGCGATCGGCAAGCACTGCCGCGATCTGCGAACCCGCTTCGAACAGTTTCGCCGTTTTGCGGTAGATGACCGTCTGATAGCTATCTTCGGTGACGTCCGGGTCCTGAATGTTCATGAGCTGCAGGACTTCGCCGGCCGCGATGGTGTTCGTGGCATCGGCCAGAATGCGCATGATCGGCATGCTGTCGATATCGACCATCATTTGAAAGGCACGTGAGTACAGGAAGTCGCCGACCAGGACGCTGGCCTGGTTGCCGAAGACCACGTTCGCAGTGTCCTGACCGCGTCGCAGCTCCGAATGATCCACCACGTCGTCGTGCAGCAGCGTAGCCGTGTGAATGAATTCGATAATGGCGGCGGCGTTGACGTGATGCTGGCCGGTGTAACCCAGTGCACGGGCTGCCAGCAGCACAATGAGCGGCCGCAACCGCTTGCCGCCACCGGCTACGATGTATTCCGAGACCTGGGACACGAGCAGAACGTCGCTGGCGAGTGACTCCCTGATCAGGGCGTCGACCGCTTCCATGTCGGGGCGGCCCAGCTCTTTTACGTCGTTGAAGGTCGTCGAGGCAGGTATGTTTGCTGCAGGACGCATAGACCGCAGATGATGCCCGATTGTGCTGGTTTTGGCGACCCGTAGACGCGTCGCAGCAGGAAATTCTGCGTCTGCAAGCTATTGAATTTCAGTGGGAAAAACTCTCGCGCGGCGTTGACCCGGGCGTGGTGAATATATAGAATTCCGGCTCTTTTGCGGCGGCCGCCTCGGGCGCACACCCGTTCAGGGAACAAATGGCCCGCAAAACTACCTATTTCTCAGTGACTTAGGCGCTCGCGTCAGGGTTACGTTTGGAGCAAACAGCATGTACGCAGTATTTCGGACCGGCGGCAAACAGTACCGGGCCAGCGAGGGAGATCGCCTGCGCATCGAGAAACTCGATGTCGATGAGGGCGCGGACGTCAGTTTTGACGAAGTCCTGCTGGTCGGCGAAGGCGCCGACATCAAGGTTGGCAGCCCGACGGTTGCCGGTACGGCGGTAACCGCCAAGGTCGTCCGCCAGGGAAAAAGCCGCAAGGTACCGGTGGTCAAGTTCCGTCGTCGACAGAACTACCTTCGTCAGGGAACCCACCGACAGTTCTTTACCGAGATCGAGATTACCTCGATCGGTGCCGGCGCCAAGAAAGCGTCTGCGAAGAAAGCGGATGATGCGGGCGAAGCAGCGCCGGCGGCCAAGAAGAAGGTTGCCAAGAAAGCGACCGCCAAAAAGACCGCAAAGAAGAAGGTAGCCAAGAAAAAGGTTGCCAAGAAGAAGGTAGCGAAAAAGACCGCCGCCAAAGACAGCGAGTAAGTCTCGACCTCATTTCAGAACTACGACGCCTGACCGGCGTTCGCTCAGTAAGGGAGCACAGCAATGGCTCATAAGAAAGCAGGCGGTAGCAGTAAGAACGGCCGCGATTCGGAAAGTAAGCGCCTTGGCGTGAAAATCTTCGGCGGTCAGGCCGTCGTCGCCGGCAACATCATCGTTCGGCAGCGTGGTACGCGCTTCCACGCCGGCACGAATGTCGGTATTGGTCGCGACCACACCTTGTTCGCGAAAGCCGACGGTGAGGTCAAGTTCGAGCGCAAGGGCCCGAAGAACCGGCAGTACGTCAGCGTCGTCTGACTCACTGTTCTGGTGTCGATCACCGGATTGGAAAAAGCCCTGCTCTGGCAGGGCTTTTTTGTTGCCTTAGCTGAAACAGGTTTATGAAGTTCGTCGATGAAGCCACGATTCGTGTCAAAGCCGGTAACGGCGGACACGGCTGCCTGAGTTTTCGCCGCGAGAAGTACGTTGCTCGCGGCGGGCCCGACGGTGGCGATGGTGGTGATGGCGGCGACGTCTACCTCGTTGCTGACAATGCGACCAACACGCTGGCCGACTTCAGCGTGGCGCGAAAGTTCAGTGCTGGCAACGGCGAGCCGGGTGCCGGGCAGAACAAGACCGGACGCAGCGGCAACGACATCGAAGTCGTGATTCCCTGCGGCACGATTGTCTATGACGTTGATACGGGAGAGACCATCGGCGATCTCACGGAGCAGGGGCAGCGCCTGCGAGTGGCGGCCGGCGGGCAGGGCGGCCTCGGCAATACGCGCTTCAAAAGCAGCACCAATCGGGCGCCGCGCAAGACGACGAACGGGACTGTGGGCGAGGCGCGGCACCTGCGGCTGGAGCTGAAGCTGATTGCCGACGTTGGTCTCGTTGGCATGCCGAACGCCGGCAAGTCGACCCTGATTCGCGGGCTTTCAGCGGCGAAACCGAAGGTAGCGGACTATCCGTTTACGACCATCCACCCGAACCTGGGTGTCGTGTCTGTTGGTCGACTGCAGAGCTTCGTAATGGCGGATATCCCCGGTCTGATCGAAGGCGCGGCGGAGGGCACCGGTTTGGGGATCCGATTTCTGCGGCACGTGCAGCGTACGCGCCTGCTTCTGCACATGGTCGATATTGCACCGCTGGAGGTCGATGCCGATCCAGCGACGGATTTTCGCGCGATTGAAACTGAGCTCAAGAAATTCTCGCCGGATCTCGCCGCGAAGCCCCGATGGCTCGTCATCAACAAGACGGATTTGCTGGCAGAGGACCAACTCGCGTCAGCGGTTGACGAACTCGTGGACCGGCTGGAGTGGGACGGCCCGGTCCACCAGATCAGTGCCGCGACGGGACGCGGCACGGAGAGTCTGGCGCAGGCGGTAATGCGGGAAATCGAGGTGATGGACAGTTCGGACGACTGACCAGCGGCGTGTCGTCGGGCTACCGCCAATTGATCAGGCGAGTGCCTTCACCATCTTGTTCAGGCGGCTCTTGTGCCGGGCTGCCTTGTTCTTCTTGATGATGCCTTTATTGATCATGCTGTCGATGACCGGCACCGCGGCCGTATAGGCGGCCTGAGCTGCTTCCTTGTCGCCGCTCTCGGTTGCTTTGATCACAGCCTTGATATGGGTGCGCATGCGCGAGCGCAGGCCCATCTTGTGAAGTCGGGTTTTCTCTGCCTGGCGCGCACGCTTGCCGGCCGATTTGATGTTTGCCACGTTCAGTAATCCGTTGGTAATTTCAGGTCGGGTCCGCGCGAGGTTCGCACCCCGGGCCCGAAGAGCCGCGTATTATTCGCGCCGGGGCCGGGATTGTCAATGTTGGCCAGGAGTGTCGTTCCCGGGTGCGCCAAAACGGGCTAAATGCCTGATTTTTCGCTGCATTAACGGCTAAACTTGCGGCCTTCCACTGGTCCCCAACCTGCGTATGACCGCCAGCCAAGACCCCCACAACAGGCAACGCGCGCCCGAGAGCGAGAATCCGGCGCGGGTAACCGGCGGCGGCCTGTTGCGATCGACCTCAATCGTCAGCGGCATGACGCTGTTGTCGCGGATCCTCGGCCTGGCCCGCGATATTGTCATCGCCCGCTACTTCGGCGTGACGGTTGCGACCGATGCGTTTTTCACCGCGAACCGGATCCCGAACATGCTGCGACGCTTCTTTGCCGAGGGCGCGTTCTCGCAGGGCTTTGTGCCGGTTATGGGGCGGTATCGGGAACGCCATTCTCACGATGAAGCCAAGGCGCTCATTGATGCAGTTGCCGGCACCTTTGGGCTGATTCTGTTTCTCGTGACTCTGGTGGGCGTTATCGCAGCGCCGCTGCTGGTGGCTGTCGTCGCTCCGGGATTCATCGGGGACGACGGCAGGTTTGACCTTGCGACGCTGATGCTCCGGTTTACGTTTCCGTACCTGCTGTTCGTGTCGCTAACGGCCTTTGCGGGCGGAATCCTGAATACCTACGGCAAATTCGGCGCGCCTGCCTTCACACCCGTCATTCTCAACGTGGTACTGATTGCCGCTGCCGTCGTTCTATCGCCAAATCTCGATGAGCCCGGTATGGCACTGGCCTACGGCGTGTTTGCAGCCGGCGCCATTCAGCTTGCTTTCCAGGTGCCGTTTCTTGCTGGCATAAAGGCGATTCCGCGCCCGCGCTGGCGGCCTGCCCACGAGGGTGTTCGGCGAATCGGGCGGCTTATGCTGCCGGCAATATTCGGTTCCTCGGTCGCGCAGATCAACGTCCTGATCGGTGGCGTCATTGCGTCCCTGCTGGGCGTTGGCAAGATCAGCCTCCTGTACTACTCGGACCGGCTGATGGAGTTCCCGCTCGGATTGTTCGGGATTGCTCTGGCGACAGTCACCTTGCCGACCTTGTCGAGGCAGCATGCTGCCGGATCGGCGGAGGGCTTCACGCGAACGCTCGACTGGTCGATGAAACTCATCATCCTGATTGCAACCCCGTCTGCGGTCGGGCTGATTCTTCTGGCTGAACCGCTCATCGCCACCATGTTTTACGGCGGTGAATTCACGGCAAACGACGTGTCGCTCGCAGCACTCAGCCTCCAGGCATTTGCCATCGGCCTGATCGGCTTCTCTTTCGTGAAAATTCTGGCGCCTGCCTATTTCGCGCGTGAGGATACGAAAACGCCGGTACGAATTGCCCTCGTGGCGCTCTGCGTCAACGTCATTCTCAGCCTGCTTCTTGCCTTCTGGTTAACGCAGATTGGGTACGCCGGAACGCATGCCGGCCTCGCGTTCGCCGTATCCGTTGCCGCCCTTGTCAATGCCGGTTTGTTGTATCGCGGTCTCAGTCGAGAAGGTATGATTCGCCCGTCCGTGGGCTGGCGCATGCTGCTGGTTCGAATAGCAGTTGCGAATGCGATTATGGCGTATGGCCTGTTTGTTATCGCGAAACCTCTGGACTGGTGGCTCCTCGCGTCGGTGACCGAACGCATTGCATGGCTGACGGTCGAAGTCACCGCAGGAATCGTTGCCTACTTCGGGGTGTTGGTCGCGCTCGGGCTGCGTCCCGGGATGCTCCGACTCTCCGAATCTGAATAATCGTCATGCTACTCGTCCGAAATCCGCAGTCGTTTCCGTTTGATCGCGTTGCCGACGGCAGCGTCGTGACGATCGGTGCCTTCGATGGTCTGCATCTAGGACACCAGAAACTCTTGCAAGGTGCGTTCGACTCGGCGGGAAGGTCGGAGATGCCGACGGTGGTGATGAGTTTCGAGCCCACGCCCAAGGAGTTCTTTGCCGGCGACAAGCCGCCCGCGAGACTGATGCGGTTTCGTGAAAAATTCGATGCGCTGGCGCAATGCGGAGTGGACATTTTTTTCTGCCCGCGCTTCGATTCGACGATGCGTGACATCGACGCCGCAACCTTCGTTCGACGGCTTCTGGTGCACACGATGAATGTTCGCGAGCTGATCATCGGCGACGACTTTCGCTTTGCCCGTCGCCGCGAAGGTAACGTGGAAACTCTGGAGCGGGCAGGAGCGGCACTCAACTTTTCAGTGACACAGGCACCTAGCGTCGTTGTTGGTGGTGAGCGTGTCAGTAGTACGGCCATACGTGACGCGCTGTGGACCGGCGATATGCAGCGAGCCGAGCGATTGCTTGGCAAGCCGTATCGGATGTCGGGAAGGGTGATTCCTGGGCAGAAGCTGGGTCGTGACCTCGGTTATCCGACGGCGAATGTGAATCTTCAGCGACGGCAAAGTGCGGTCATGGGCATCTTCGCCGTGCGAGTGTCCGGGCTCAGCGACACGCCGCTCGACGGTGTCGCCAGCGTAGGCACTCGGCCAACGTTTGATGGTGTGAAACCGCTGCTCGAAGTGCACATCTTTGACTTCGATCAGAATGTCTATGGTTGCTATATTCACGTCGACTTCGTGGCGCGGCTGCGGGAAGAGCGGAAGTTCGACTCTGCCGATGCGCTGATCGAGCAAATGGATATAGACTCGCAGCAGGCGAGGGAGATTCTGGCGGCATGAGTGAAGCCAACGAAAAACACGACGATAGCTCTGCAGAGACGCCGTCGGGTGGTCATGTTGCCTACGCGCTATGGATACTGTTGGCGACGATGGTCGTCGGCCTCGATCAGGTGTCGAAGCTTGCGATTATTCGCTGGGTCGATCTTTATCAGAAGATCGAGATCACGGGTTTCTTCAATATTACGCATCAACGGAACACCGGTGCGGCATTCAGCTTTCTCGCCGACGCCGGTGGATGGCAGCGATGGTTTTTTTCGTTGCTGGCAACGGTTGTCAGCGCCGTTCTCGTCGTTTGGTTATACCGCCTGCGAACGACTGGCAACTGGGTGTTGTCAGCCGGGCTTGCCCTGGTGCTGGGTGGCGCCGTCGGCAACCTGATTGATCGTATTCGCCTCGGCTACGTAACCGATTTTATTCAGGTCATTATCGTCAACTGGCCATTTCCATCTTTCAACGTGGCGGACGCAGCTATCACCGTTGGCGCGGTCTTGTTGATTATCGACGCTCTGTTCGTTTCCGGACGACAGGACGGCCAACCAGGGTAATCAAAAAAAAGCGCCCAAACGGGCGCTTTTCAAGTCTTAGATACTGCATCCGGATCAGCGTGTGCGTACCCAGCAATCCGTTTCAGGCGTTGATGCCTTCACCCCGGCGCTGTTGATCGTGAAGATGTCACACTTCGCGGCCTCGCTGCCGCCGCGCTGGTAATCCGCTTCCGCTACGAACTGGTTCTGGTTGGCGCCCGGCAAGACCCTGATTCGATACGAACCGGTGTCCGTGGTCCAGGGGCTGCTCGCAAATCCCAGATTCGTCATGTCCGTCGTGTAGGTCTGATTGTTCAGATAGAAGCGCTCCTGGTTCGTCGCGATCTGAAGCAGCGCCGAAATGGCCTCTGCTCGTCGGGCGCGCGCCGAGAACTCCTGGTAATTCGGATATCCAATGGCGATCAGAATGCCGAGCACGACAATCACAACCATCAACTCGACAAGCGTTACACCGTTCTGGCGCTGCTTCATGTGTACGACCTCCACGGACCGTCCGGATTATTGAATGCCATCCTGAGTCCAAAGCGTTCGTACTGGCGGAAGCGCGGGTAGATCGTCGCGGCACTCGACGCCGATGCAGATGATTGGCGGCGGCGAGCATGCAGCACCTGTGCAGTTTGCCGGCGGGCTTTCGAAGATAACCGCCGGCGTCGAAGCAATACCACCCTGAGCCAACTGACCGCGACGGGCGGCGTCTGCCATCGACGGCGTTACCGAATCGAGGTTGTTGACGATGGGGTCACCGTTGATGACGCTGACCCGATACAGGAAGTTCGTGCCCTGGCCTGTACCGCAGGTCTGGGCGCCGACGTTGCGCGGATCGAAGCTCACGAAAAATATCTCGTTATTGAACGTGATCGAACCGGCAAGCACCTTCTCATTGGGCGGCAGCGTGAACTTCCAGCCGTCAGCGCTGGCGGGAACATTGGCTTTTACATTGCCGCTGACTTCGACGAGGTCCGACACTTTGATGACGTCGTAGTTGTCGTAGTCATTCTGGGTCAGCTGGTTGAACACCGCCGGGTCGCGAAGTGCAAAGAACATGTCGGTGGCCGTGACGTCGAACGGTCGAGCCCTGTAACCACTGCCGATGGCAATCGAAACATAGCGCCGGCCCTGGATCGGGTCGCGGAAGATAGAGATGTCCGGTGTGTTGTAGAACCGTCGCGTTTCAGCGGCGGATGGCGTTCCGGCCACACCCTCGGCACC
>CAZMEA010000046.1:0-6682 GCA_964565135.1 uncultured Woeseiaceae bacterium | reverse complement strand
TCCACTTTGACGCGTGTGATGACTGGCGCGGACCAGGATTGACCGCCGTCGTCGACGGTCTTGACCCACAGCAGTTCCGGTGCGGTCTTGCGGCTGACGTCGATGGCGTAGTAATTCGAGCCGCCGCGACGCATGCCGATCACGAGGCGCACGAAGTCGCCGTCGTTGGGCTCGATCACTCCGTCGCCGTCGACATCCTTGACGACCGAAGTGATGTCACCGTCAACACCGTACTGCTTGTACTTCGCGCTCGGATTGAAATAGAGGCGCGCCATATTCGGCAGCAGCTCTTTCGGCACGAAGGACCAGAGTTCTACGCCGGTCTCGCCGTCGACAGCGTGGATATAGCCGTCGTTCGTCGCGGTGTAAATGACGGTCTCAGGGTTGGCCTCGGTGCCGCCGTAAACGATCGCAGCGGGCTGCGAATGCAGCGGGTCACCCATCGCGTAGCGAATCGTCGTCGCCGGGTTACCGTCTTCGTCGCGAACGTCCACGCCGCGCATCCACGCGATCATCTCCGCAACGGTCGGTTCGCCGGTGGCGCCGGTCAGTCCGAAGTCCGCGGCGGTATAGGCGCCAACGTTTCCAGCGGCAAGGAAGTTGCTCGCATCGGACAGCGTGTTATCTGCGCCGTTGTTCGTGTACAAATTTCGGGTCGTCGGGTTGGGCAGCAATCTGGCCGCGCCGCCGAGTTCAACGTCCTGGCCGTCGTCACCGCCGACAGTCCAGATACTGCGTGCCGTATCGTAGAAGAAGCCCGTTGTCGGATCGACGGCGTCGAATCCGTCGGCATCGACGATCTCGCCATCCTTGATACCGTACTTCTTGAGGTTGCCCGGCCAACGCGCCTTGTTCCGGGCGCCGAACATCGTCAGGTACACGTTGTTGAGGTTTCGCGTTCGGTTGAACGTGTTGACCGACACAGCCGGTGCCGAGAACGACAGCGTGCGGTCGTTGATTTCTCCGACAATCCGCAAAAGGGCCACGGTCAGCTGCTCGATGTCGTCCGCGCGGAAATAGTCACCGCCGGAATCCAGCGCTGTGTCGTTCAGGATCGGCAGGTCCTGCGTGAAGCCAATCGTATGCGTCGTTACCGCCTGGGTTCCTGGCGTGTTCGGATCGATGTCGACCTTGCTCAGGTATTCGCCGGCGTCGTCAAGACAGGCGCCCTGACCGGTGTCGGTGCAGGTCGAGCGGCCCATCACCGTATTGAAATCCTTCAGAGACGGGACCTTGGTCAGGCCGTCATCGTCCTCGGTCGGCTTACCGTCCGAGATCAGTACGTTGTAGTTCTTGGCACAGGAACCAAGTGTCGGCTGATTGTAGCCGTTGGACGTACCGGACGCGGTGAACGCGCTC
This sequence comes from uncultured Woeseiaceae bacterium, assembly GCA_964565135.1. Classification (GTDB taxonomy): domain Bacteria; phylum Pseudomonadota; class Gammaproteobacteria; order Steroidobacterales; family Woeseiaceae; genus JBFGFX01. The sequence goes on along the minus strand of CAZMEA010000046.1, from coordinate 5,323 downwards.
GTATCCGTGATCGCTGAATCGCCGAAATCGAGGTTGTCGCCCATCCAGTAACGGGCGCTTTCGTACAGCGTTTCCGACAGCGGCGTCCAGCCGTCTGCAGGCAGTGCATTAATTGTGTTGATAATGGCTGTTCGGTTCGTATCCAGGTCGGTAATGCCCTGGACGACGGTGCCTCCCTGCTTGTCGTTGAAGCGCATGACGCCGACGTTCATGTTGTTCACGGAATTTAGGACCGTCGTCGTTACGGTCTTCATGATGTCGGTGCGCTGCTGCGACTCGGTTTCAGGCGTCTGCTTGTAGTTCAGGTAGTTGCCGTCATAGAACGTGTATGACAGGTTGAGCGGTGCGCTGCCCCAGGACACTTCCTCGGATGCGGTGCTCGTCCAACCGTCGTCGATGTCCGTGCCGGCCCGTGCATAGACCGCCGTCGACGTGTCAGTTTCGCCGTGAAGGCTCGAGTCCGCCTGACACTCCACCGGCGATTCGTGATATCCGGGTTCCGGGTAGGTCCACGTAGCGTCATCAGGGTCGGCCTCGTCACCGCCGTCGCCGATGAACTGCACCATCGTGTTGGTGAACGAACCGATGCCCTCGACCTGACGCGTAGCGAAGTCGCACTTGAAAGCCGTTTTCTTGACCCACTGTTCATTGGATGCGTCGCAGCTCGGGATCAGATCAATGTCCGTCCAGTACATGGCATCCGTCTCACAGGTGCCCGAGTACGTCCGGGTGTGATCGTAGGGCTTGGTGGTTGTCTGCGGGTCTTCCATCGAGCCCGACGTGTCCAGGATGAACATGACGTTGGGCTTCGGCTGTGATGCCGGGTTGGGATTGACCAGCAGAAGCTCGGTGTCGTCTGCCAGAGCGGGCGCGCCGGAAACCAGCGCCAATGCGCAGCCAGCGCTCGTCCATGTGAGCCGTTTCGTGAAGATCTTCATGATCATTTCCTCAAACCTGCAGTGATGCGCTTAAAGACGAGCCGAAATCGAGCGCACGGTATTCGTATCAAGATTCCGCAAAACCACGATGGGTTTGGAAATCTCGCGGTTTCGCGCGACCAGGATCGAGCGGCGGAAGTCTCGCAGCCCGACGGCCTGGCCGTTGAGTCGATAGACGGTATTGGCGTCAACCTGAATCGTGACGAGCTCGCATTCCGCGCATTCACGCAGCGAGACGACGCCAACGGGCGACGCGGGCGGCGTGAACCGTTCCGCGGCAACCTCGTACGCCGAATCGAAGACGGGTTGCTGTGCGCCGGCAGACAGGCCCATGGCGAGCAGGGCGCCTGCAGTTAGTGTCCGTATCAGTGTCATGATTCTGTACTCCATTACCTGATTCGCTCCAGTCAGAACTGAAGGCTTTGTAATCTGGGACCAATGATGAAGAAGGACTGCGTGTGAATCGCAGATGCATCTCTGTCTGTCGTCCCGCCCGGCAGGCGGTTGGACTCTGCATCAGCGCGAATCGTGAAGTGGTTCGCTGCGAAGTCGCTGTCGCCGCCCAGGCTGAACGCACTTTCGTCCGTCGGGATCGTCTGGCGCACGAAGTTGATCGTCGAGGTGACTCGTTCGTGATTGTTGTTGAGCGACTGCGTGATCGTGACCGTGTTGTCCGGGTCATGCGTCGGCTGGCCCAGCGCCGTTTCAATGCCCGTCTCAGCCGCCTGGAACGCGTTTTCGGCGTTCTGATCATTGCGGGCCATCGCCAGCTCGGTGGTCGCAGTGTTCATGCCAGACACCGCAAGCACGGTGATGACGACCAACAGGATCAACCCGATGACCAGCGCCGCACCCTGTTGTCCGGATCGTTGCAACCTCATGATCAAACACCCCCCGTGGTTTGTGCTCTGGCATTGCGCAGCAAAATGGTCTTCGAGACCATCAACCGACGAAACTCATCGTTCGGTACGCCCAGATCGACGTTGCCGGGTTCGTAGTCGGTGATATCGACGATGCCGCGCTCCGGTGTGAGCGAGCGAACCACCAACCAGACGCGCGCCGTCAGAATGCGCGCACCGGGGACGAAGCCGGCCGCTGCAGGGTCGATGATGGCGTTGTTCGGATTCACGTAGCGATCCACGGTGTTGTCGCCGTTCATGTCGACGCCGAACTGCACCTGAAGATTTTCGACGCCCGGCGCGACTTCGAGATCATTGATCGTCGGGTTGCCGCCGGCGGACGCCAAGGTCTTGCGCCGCAAGGTCGGCACGCCCGGGATCAGCGTCGAATTGGCGTCCACATAATAAGTGTTGACGAGCAGGTCGTGACGCTGTGACGGAGAAGATGCCAAATCGGCCGGGATCGCGGCGTCTTCGGTGATCTGGCCGGTCGTCAGATTCGACTCGATCTGCAGGCGATCGCCGGCACGCGCAACGATTGCCGCGGAACCGCGTCGAACGGTCAGCGTGTCGGAGTTGGCCTGGGCGGTGTTGCCGGCCGCGCACGGCAGGGCGTATGCGTCGGTGCCTTCAACCGGTCGCTCCAGATCGAAGGCCCATGTGGCGCCGCAGCTGGTACCGCCGTCCGTTGGCGTGGTGAGGTTCAGCGGATTCGGGCTCACGCCGGTCGAGCGGCCGTTAATGGCGTCACTGAGACTGGTCATGCCCCAGTTGTTCGCCATGCGTAAGTCGGCTTCGATGGTGTCCATGGCGAACTGCGCGGTCTCCTGGACGCGTGCGATCGCGTCATTGATCGCGTAGGCCTGGCGACTCTGGTTGTACACCTGAACCGCACCAAGGATAAGAAAGGATCCCACAGCAAGCGCGACCATGAGCTCGACGAGCGTCATGCCGGACTCGGCGTGGCGAGCGACAGATTTATCGGTCTTGGTCATATGTCGTTCGTGGCTCCCTGCAGCCGGTCAAAACTCGTTGACCGGGATCGTGATCGAATACGAGGGCGGCGGGTTTTGACCGGCTTCTGCCCAGGTTAGAGTGATCCTGTAGGTGTCCGGCGCATTCACGTTGTCCGTGAAAGCAATGGCGACCTGTCCGCCTGGCAGCGTTTCGGTGGCCTGTGCGTCCCAGACTTCAATGTCGTTCTCTGCCATTTGCAGCGGCGTGCAGTCCACCGTGCCGGTCATGCAGCTGTTGTCCTTCCCCGCTGCCTGATAGTTCACGCCGGCGGTCGGGTTCGCACGAATCCGGTCAGCGATGTCGCCCGCCAGGTTGATGGCGTGATGGCGGAATACGGACGTACGGCCAGCCTGAATACTGTGCAGATAGAGCCCCGCGATGCCGAGCATGCCAACCGATAGTACGATCAACGCGATCAGCACTTCGATCAGAGTGAAGCCCTTGGCGCCCTGGCGGCGGGATTGAGACAGGTGTCGATGCATCGCAGGTATCCGCTCTCTGTGGAAACGTTACGGGCAGCCGCCCTGATTGTTGATCTGGACCGCGTCACGCAGGACCGTCGATCGACCTAATGGCGTGACGATCAAAACTCGCGCTGATGACCAGCCCCCGGCCGCAACCCGATTGCCGCGATCGTCGCAAATCGTTGCGGTGCTGAGCGCGCCGGCGTTACCCATACCCATACCCGACGGGGCAAAGGTAAAGTCGTCGGCGGCATTGCCGTTGACGTCGAGGGAGGTGATGTCGATCGCAGCGTTCACGGCCGGAAAACGGCGAACAACCGTGTCGCCGTCACCGCCATCGACGGCGCCGTCGCCGTCAATGTCGACGAAGACAATCCAGCCATCGTCGAAACTGTTCGACGCGCAGGTGGTGCCGTTGGCGCTGGCGCAGATCGTGATGTTCTCCTTGGATCGCGCCGCTTCCGTTCGGGCCAGCAGGAAAGCGGACAGAAGATCGTTCGCCGCCGCCGTGACTCGACTGTTTGCGGTGAATTCACGCATGTTCGGTACGCCGATCGTTATGATGACGCCGATAACGAGCACCGTTATCAGAAGCTCGTAGAGGGTGAAGCCGGACTGTGATCTCGCGTTCATGGGCGCAATATACGCCCGTCATACAGAAAGACCGTTCAGAACCCGACCAGCGGGCAATGTGGAACGACGAACGGTCAGATCCGACGCCAGAAATTTGACTTAATCCGCACAAGAATAGGGCGTTCCGCGGGTGGTCTCGGTAGCGACTCTCGGCCGCCCGGTGTAGCTCACGACCAGCGCGCGGCTTCGAGCCCGCCCGGTGCGGTCGCAGACGACGATACTGCCGTTCGTCGCCCGCAGATGCGTGGAGCGGAATGCGAAGCTGCGACGATTGGCGTCTAGCGTCACCTGGTCGTCAACTAAATGATATTTCAACAGTTTTTCGTTGGCAGAACGAACGCCTGCCGCGTCTCGGGCGTCGTTCTCGAACATGATCCAGCCGTTCGACCAGTTTCCGGCCGGATCGCACCACTGCCCGTCGAGGCTGGCACAGAGGGTGACGACCCGGCGCCGCGTAACCGAGGCCTTGCGGGCCAGGTGGACCGCGTGAAATAGGGCATCCGTCTCGGTTCGGAGCCGCTTGTCCGCCAGAAGCGTACCGAATGTCGGCAGACCCAGTCCGAAGATCAAGGCGGCGAGGGTAAGGGTGATGAGCAGTTCGAAGAGCGTGTGGCCGTATCCGTGGCGTGGCATCGTCGGTCCCTCCTTGCGTCTGCGGCAATGTACGGAGGATCGGTCGGCAGCGCCGAGTCCAGAATCGGCCCAAAGCGCAGCGAAATCCCGGATCCGTTGGTTTTCCAGATGAGAACTGTTTTCGTTTATACTTTCGAAATATCGGGGAAACGGGGTAGCGGGGATGTTCCGAACGGATTTATCGGAGAGGCTGGCGACGCACGGCGTCGTTCCCACGCCGCAGCGGATGGAGATCGCGTCCATTCTCCTGGACGGGCCGCGACATTTGTCGGCGGACCAGATTCTCGAGACGCTGCGGATAAACGGCAGCACGGTGTCCAAGGCCACTGTCTACAACACGCTGCATCTGTTCAGTGAGAAGGGTCTGGTCCGGGAGGTTCACGTCGATCCGACGCGGACGTTCTTTGATTCGACAACACATCCGCATCATCACTTCTACAACGTCGATTCCGGCGAGCTCAGCGACATTCCAGGCGATGCCATCGCCATCGATGGTTTGCCTGAGTTGCCTCGCGGTACCGAACAGGAAAGCGTCGAAGTGCTGATTCGGGTGCGAAATACACCGTCGACCGAGGGCTGACGACCGGCCTCGTATTCCCGGCCGTTGCTCTGGCCCCGCGCCGGTCACGGCGCTATACTCGCCGCCCGCGCGTGCCCGTGCCGGATTAGCTCAGTTGGTAGAGCATCTCATTCGTAATGAGGGGGTCAGGTGTTCGAGTCACCTATCCGGCACCATTTT
>CAZMEA010000045.1:0-15242 GCA_964565135.1 uncultured Woeseiaceae bacterium | reverse complement strand
CAAACAAAAACCCAGTTTGGCGGGTTTAACTTTTGACTCATAAGCAGATGATATATGCTTGATACAGCTAAATATGGTTAAAAACAAGCATAAAAGGAAAGAAATGAGGTTAACCGACGACCGCTATGCCAGCGAGCGAGCCCAGTTCGACCTGGCCCTCCGGATGATCCGGCACGAAGCCCGAACGGGCACCATCACAGAATGCACCGGCTTAAGCGACGACCGAATTCGCAAGCTTTACGGCACCTATTTTCGCCGCAACAGCGCGACACAGGTACGTCGCCGACGGGGCAAGTCCCCGCAGCAGGTGCAGTTCTTTGTCAAAACACCGGTAAACCAGCTCGAGGCGACCACCTTGGTGGCGCTCTTCGCGGCGAACCTCCTGATCCGAATTGATGCAAACCGTCGGGTGCACCCCTGCTGGCCACGACCAGACGTGGAATACGGTCACAGGCTGTGTCGCGCCTACGAGACTTACCAGTTATTGCACCCGTCACCGAAGCTAAGCTTCGAGTGGGCCTGGTCGCTGTTGCAACACGTCAGTCGGAACGACGAGCTCTATCTTGCCGTCTGCGGCAGCTGCCATGCGATCTATGTGCAGGATGCCTACGCGCTGGACGACGCAGAGTGTCCGGCCTGTGCGATGGCCGGACACACGTCCGTCTCCGCCGGACGAAAGCGAGCAGCCGGAGCAAAGCCGGTTCGCGCCTAATCCGGTAGACTGCGTTCCGCGCCGCAATCGGTGGCGCCCCGGAGCCCACTTGGAAAACCAGAACACCTTTGCCGGCGCGTATGTCGAACGACATGCGCATCTTCGCGACGACGCCGAATGGCTCGCCAGGACCATGCGCAGTCGCGACGCCCGATTTGTACCTGTCTGGGGTCAGTGGGGATTGGTCACGGAAGAACCGGCCGGTGCCGTCCTGCTCGATCGCGAGAGCGTCGAACCGTATCTGGATTCCGATGCGTGCATCTTCCTCGGCCTGTTCCGCGGGCATCCGGCGTTCGCGGTGCACATTGACCGGGCCGTGCCGGAGCCGTTTACCGACCGCGGGCGTTTTCACGACCTTCGCTATCTCGGCAGCATACTGCCAGCGGACGATGCCAACCTGATCGCCCATGCCCGCGCGCTGGTCATCTGGCATGAACGCCAACGCTACTGCGGACAGTGCGGCGCACCGACCCGGCCGGAACACGGCGGAAACACGCGGCTTTGCAGCAACCCGGAATGTGGCCTGCGGCTGTTTCCACGGGTTGACCCGGCCATTATCGTCCTAGTGCACGACAGGGATCGCTGCCTGCTCGGCCGCCAGCCCACCTGGCCAGAGGGCCGGTACTCGACCATCGCCGGCTTCGTCGAACCCGGGGAAAGCCTCGAAGATGCCGTCGCACGGGAAGTGATGGAAGAAACCAACATCCGTATTGGCGATGTGCGCTATCACAGCTCGCAGCCATGGCCGTTCCCGTCGGCGCTGATGCTGGGATTTACCGCCGATGCCCGTTCCGCCGACATCCGGCTCAACGACGAGGAGCTGGAAGACGCGGGCTGGTTCAGCCTCAAGGAACTGGCGTCCGGGTACCCGAAGCTGCCGCCAAGGCTGTCCATTTCCCGACATTTGATCGACAGCTGGGTCGAGTCGCAGACACGGCGGTCTTAAACGGCATGGACGAATCCGCATGTGCCTGATTGCCTGCGCCTGGCAAACGCACTCCGAGTTTCCGTTTGTGTTCGTCGCCAATCGCGACGAGTTTCATGCTCGACCGAGCGAGGCGATGGGTTGGTGGCATGACGAGAACGACATCCTGGCCGGGCGAGACCTGCAGGCCGGCGGCACGTGGCTGGCTCTGCATCGGTCCGGTCGCCTGTCGACGGTCACAAACTATCGAGAGACATCGCCCGCAGCAGCCGCCCGCTCCAGGGGCGAACTGGTTGCCGGCTTCCCGGTCGAGTCGTCGTCGCCGGGCGCCTTTCTCGACGCGCTGGACGGGTCGTTGTACAGCGGCTTCAGCCTGCTCGTCACCGATGGCCGCGAGCTTGCGTACGGTTCCAATCGCGGTGCGGGAAAATCGCTGTTGACGCCAGGCGTCTACGGCCTGAGTAACGCGGCGCTCGATACACCGTGGCCGAAGCTTGTGCGCGCGAGGGAGGGGCTCCGCAGCCTGCTGGCTGCCGGTGCACCCCAGCTTGACGATCTGCTCGATCTCGTCGCCGATCGCAGACCGGCCGACGCCGACGAAGTGCCACAGACGGGGTTGCCGTTCGAGCACGAACGCGCCTTGTCGTCGCCGTTTATCGTCGGCCCGGCGTACGGCACGCGTTGTTCAACGGCGATCGTTTGCAGGACCGACGGCCATGTCGAGGTAGCGGAACGCAGGTTCGACGCTGACGGATCAATCAGCGGCGAATCCAGATTCGTCTTCCTGGCCGAGAACTGGTCGGCTCAGCCGGCATCGTAGACAGACAGCAACCAGCGGCGTATGTCCGCGATCTCTTCCGAACACACCGCGTGCATCATTGGGTACTCGTGCCACTCGACCGTGAATCCAAGCTCGTCGAGATGCCTGCGCGAGTCGTACCCCATTTGCACCGGAAGAACAGGATCGAAGCTGCCATGCGCAAGAAAGACAGGCAGGTCCGTCGACTGTCTCGACGGGTTCGCTTCGACCTCATCCTTCAGCGTGCCCGACAGGGGCAACCAGGTCGACAACGCGAGCAAACCGGCCAGCGACTCGGAAAAGCGCAGGGCCATGTGCAGCGCGATTGCGCCACCCTGGGAAAAACCCGCAACGACGATTTTATCGTAGGGCACGCCGCGAGCGTGCTCGCGCTCGACGAGGGCATCGAGCGTGGCAGCGCTGGCGCGAATGCCCGACTCGTCCTGGGGACCGGCGCGGTCGAGACTGTAAATGTCGTACCAGGCACGCATGGCCATGCCACCGTTTAACGTGACCGGACGAACCGGCGCATGCGGGAACACGAACCGCAACGGCAGAGTCTCCGGCAGTCTCAGCTCCGGCACGATCGGTTCGAAGTCGTGACCGTCCGCGCCGAGACCGTGCAGCCAGATTACGGCGCCAACCGGATCGGGTCCGGTTTCCAGTTCAACCGTTTCGGGCAAGTCCAACGTTCTGTCTCCATGGCCGGGCGTGCGGAGTCTAGCAATGGTGGTAGGCGGATTCAGGCTTGACAGCTAATGCGCATGTCTGTATTGATATGCACATATTTATGCAGGATGGTAGGAATGCCCAGCGCCCAGAATGCGCAACAGGATCGCCAGGCGGCGCTGCGCCAGCTGCTGGTCACCGGACCGCAGCAGAATCAGCAGCAGCTCGTCGAACGACTGGCCGGACTCGGCTACGCCGCCACGCAGTCGAGTGTCAGTCGTGACCTGCGTGACATCGGCGCCGTCAAGACCGGTCGTGGCTATGAGCTGCCGAATGCCGGTGACGATGACAGTGAGATCGATGCCATAGCAGAGCTGCTGCGAGGGATGCAGCCGGCGGGCCCGAACCTTCTGGTCATTCGCACGGCGATCGGCGCCGCGCAGCGTGTCGCGCTCGCACTCGATCGCTGCGGCTGGTCGGAGATCGTCGGCACCGTCGCCGGCGACGACACGGTGTTCACGGCGACGGAGTCCGCCCGTCATCAGCGCCAACTGATTATTCGCCTGCAGCAGCATAGCGCCGCTGCCTGACCTTTTGTTGACCCGGAACCCGACCTCATGGCCGAAAACTCCAACAGCCAGTCTCCCATTCTGCTGGCCTTCTCCGGCGGACTCGATACGTCGTTTTGCGTGCCCTGGCTGCGCGAGACCTATGGCCGCGACGTCGTCACCGTTACGGTGGACACCGGCGGCATCGACGACGAGGCTGCAGCGAAGCTCGAGCAGCGGGCCCTCGCGCTGGGTGCCAGCGAGCACATCCTGGTCGACCGGAAGTCCGCGTTCTTCGAGGGTGTCATTCGCTATCTGATCGCCGGCAACGTCCGTCGAGGTCAGTTCTACCCGCTCTGTGTAGGTGCGGAACGAGGTGTGCAGGCACGCACGCTGGCCGAGCTCGCGATCGAGCGCGGCAGCACGACAGTCGCCCACGGCTGCACTGCAGCCGGCAACGACCAGGTGCGATTCGAGATGGCGTTGCGGACTCTGAACCCTGCGCTCGAGGTACTCGCACCCGTGCGCGACAACAACTGGGTACGGGAAGAACAGCTTGCCTACCTGACAAGCCACGACCTGCCGTTACCGGATCAGGGATCGACCTATTCCATTAATCGGGGACTCTGGGGGGTGACGATCGGCGGTCGTGAGACCCTGAGCTCTGAACAGGGCCTGCCCGAAGAGGCCTGGGTCTACTCGAAAGCTGCGTTCACGGACCCGCAACCGGCAACGGACCACGAACTTGTTTTCGAACAGGGCATACCGACCGCGCTGGACGGGAAGACGCTCGAACCCGTCGCGCTGATTGAAGCGCTGGAAGTTCTGGCGGGCAGGTACGGTATCGGCCGCGGCATACACCTCGGCGACACCGTGTTGGGTACGAAAGGCCGTGTCGCGTTTGAGGCACCGGCGGCCGACGTGCTCATCACGACGCATCGAGAACTCGAGAAACTCGTCCTGAGCGCCGCACAGTCCCGGGTCAAGGACATGCTGGCAAGCGTCTACGGCGACTTCGTGCACGAAGGCAAGCAGCTCGACCTGGCCGTTCGCGATATCGAGGCACTGTTCGCATCGTCACAGGCCCGCGTGACCGGATCGGTGTTCTTCACGCTGCGTCCGGGTCAGCTGTTCGTCAACGGCGTCTCCTCACCCTTCTCTTTGATGGCCGCGAGCAGCGGAGTCTACGGCGAGGCCGCAGGCGAATGGTCGGCCAGCGATGCTCTGGGGTACTCCAAGATTCTGTCGCTGACCGGTTCGCTGCAAACCCGCGCCGGCGCGTCGGCGGACTAGGCGGGAGTCCGTGAGCATGCGCACCGTATTCGTCGACAAGGTTTCGTCCGTTGCCCAACACAGCGACATCGGCAACGAGGTCCGGTTGGCCGATGACATTCCGTGCGAAGAAGGCGTACTGATTGCAGCGCGGGTCCTGAACAACAAGAGCCGATACAACCAGCTGGAACTCACCAGCGGGCGAATGGCTACCGTAAAACAGGGCGACGTCATCGTCGGCGCGCTGGGGCACAGAAAGGCGCTGCGCGGGTATAGCGGACATCTGCCGACGTCGCTCAAGCCCGGGGACGTCGTGCAGATCCTGAATATCGGCGGCGCACTCGGCATCTGCGATTCCGCAAACCCGGAGGTCGGCGCACCCTTCGACTGCGAAGTGCTGGGTACCGTCCTGCACTTCCCCTATCTCGGGGAACGCATCGGCGTGCCCGCCAGAGCCGGTTCTCATGGACTCGATGCCGCCGCACCATTTGCAGTGGGCAATGTCAAAGTGATCGCACTTGCTGGCACCTGCATGGATTCGGGAAAGACCGCGGCAAGCTGCGCGATCATCAGCCGCCTGCGGCATCTGGGGTACCGGGTCGCCGCCTGCAAAGCAACCGGAGTCGCGCTGCGAAGAGACATCCTGGCGATGGAGGACGCAGGCGCGGAACCAACGATGATCTTTTCGGACTTCGGGGTCATCACGACAACCGCAAACAATGGCCCGGCGCTCACGCGTTCTCTGCTGCACGCCATCGCGCAGAAAGAGCCTGATGTCATTGTCATCGAACTCGGCGACGGTTTGATCGGTGAATACGGCGTGGATGCCATCCTCGCCGACGCCCGGATCCGCGAAGCACTAACGGGCGTCGTTCTGTGCGCGAACGATCCGGTCGCCGCCTGGGGCGGCGTACGGCTGCTTGACGACACCTACGGTATCAAGCCCGTGGTAGTGACCGGGCCGGCAACGGACAATGACGTCGGCGTAGAACAAATCCGCAAGCGCATGGGCTTGCCGGGCATCAACGCACTGAGTAGTGCAGCTGCGCTCGGCGATGCCGTAGCTGGCGTGCTTCCGCCGGTTCAGGGGAACGGCCAATGACATCGTCTTCGAGCGAATCTGTACCGGCTATCGTTATCGGGGCAACCGGCTACGTCGGTGGCGAGCTGCTGCGGCTTATCAGCACCCATCCGGTACTGGAGATCGGGGCCGCGGTCTCATCGAGCCGCGCAGGCGATACCATCGCCGGCCTGTATCCGGCGCTGGGCCCGCATGTCGGGAATGAGGTTTTCGCCACGCTCGACGATGCCTTAACGCTTATCGCCGATGGCGGCCCCGTTGCGATTTTTTCGGCAGCGCCGCACGGCGCATCGGCCGCCACGATTCAGCGGCTGCTCGACAGCGCCACCGAAGCCGGCACGCCGGCTTACGCGGTCGACGTTTCCGCAGATTTTCGCTACGCAACGGCCGACGGCTTCGCGGCCGTTTACGGAACCGAGCACGCGTCTCCGGACCTGCTGCAGCACTTTGTGTGCGCCGTACCCGAACACCTCGACGACCACGCCGGTAAGCACATCGGCCATCCGGGCTGCTTCGCGACCGCAATACTGCTCGCGACGGTACCCCTCTTCGCACACGCACTCGTCGACGACGACGTCTTTGTCAGCGCCATTACCGGCAGCACGGGGTCCGGCCGTACGCCGTCTGCCGGCACGCATCACCCGGAAAGACACAGCAATCTGTATGCCTACAAGGTTCTGGAACATAGGCACACACCGGAAATCGAGAATCTGATTCGAAGTGCGACCGGCACCGAAGCGAACGTGCGGTTCATTCCGCATTCGGGCCCCTTCGCGCGTGGAATCTACGCGACCGTGCAGGCGCCGTTGCGGACTGCACACACGGCAGACGACATACGCGGCCTGTTCAGCAACTACTACGCCACCAGTTCGTTTGTCCGAACCGTCGACGGAACGCCGCGGCTCAAAGATGTCGTCGCCAGCAACTACTGCCACATCGGCGTAGCCGTTCAGGACGATACCGTTGCTGTTACCTGCGCTATCGACAATCTGGTCAAAGGCGCAGCCGGCGGCGCCATGCAATGGATGAATCGATTATTCTCGTGGCCCGAAGAGACGGGGCTGACCGCGCCATCTCCCGGGTGGACCTGAATGGAGGCAACAGCTGTGCAAATGGATTCCACGAATGCAGCGTCACGCGAGGATGCGGTGCTCGCTCCGGTTTACGGACACTTGCCGTTTGTGCCGCAGCGGGCTGCCGGCTGCGACATCTTTACCGAAGACGGCCGACGCATTCTCGACCTTTACGGCGGCCACGCGGTGGCAGCATTGGGCTACGCGCACCCGGCGCTCGTGAATGCGATTAGCGAACAAAGTCAGCGATTGCTGTTTCAGAGCAATGCTGTCGCGCTCGATGTGCGTGCCCGGGCCACCGAAAAACTGCTGTCGGTGGCGCCGGCCGGTCTGACCCGCGCGTTTTTCGTCAACAGCGGTGCCGAAGCCAACGAGAACGCCCTGCGAATCGCCTTCATGGCGACCGGCCGCAGCAAGGTGCTGGCGATCACCCACGGCTTTCATGGCCGGACGGCAGCGGCCGCTGCCGTCACCTGGAACGCCGCCAATCGCTGGTACGGATTCCCGCACCTGCCCTTCGACGTGGAGTTCATTCCGAGGGATGACGTCACCGCAGCGCAGCAGATGATCACGAGTGACGTCGCCGCGGTCATCTTCGAACCGGTACAGGGAATTGCCGGCGCCTACGACCTCAACCTCGACTTCGTCGAAACACTGCGTGAGCGAACCTCGGAAACCGGGAGCGTGCTGATTGCCGACGAAGTGCAATCCGGTATGGGTCGCTCCGGGAGATTTTTTGCCGCCGAGGCGTACGGGATCCAGCCGGATATCGTGACGAACGCGAAATCACTCGGTGGCGGTATGCCGTGTGGCGCCGTGATGATGACCGAGGCACTCGGGACTGCCCTGCAAGCGGGTGATCTTGGGTCGACCTTTGGCGGCGGGCCGGTGGCCGCTGCGGCCATCCTCGCGGTCATCGATACGATCGACCAGGAGAACCTGCTCGAGAACGTGCGCCAAAGGGAAGCGCAGATTCGCGAGCAATGCGTGACGGGCCCCGTGAAGCGCATCCGCGGCATGGGCATGTTGCTTGGACTGGTCTGCGACAGACCCGCCCGCGAGGTACGTGATCTATTGCTCGAGCAGGACATCCTGACGGGCTTGAGCAGCGACCCGGATGTACTCCGACTGTTGCCACCACTCATCCTGCAGCCCGCACAGGTGAATCGCCTGGCCAGCGAGCTCGCTCGGATCCCGCCTGTTTAGGACGAGAGAAAAACGATGAAAGCATTCAACGATCTGGCGGACTTTTCCGCCGACGAGATCAGCGAACTTCTGACGCTGGCCGGACGACTGGATACGCACCCTGAGCCACAGGCCCTGAGCGGGAAAGTGCTTTCCCTGCTGTTCCTGAGCCCCTCGCTGCGCACGCTGGCGTCGTTCCAGGCCGCCATGACCCGGTTGGGAGGAGGCGCGTTTGTGATCTCTCCCGATATGTCGATTCATGGCCTGGAAACACGCACGGGAATCGTCATGGACGGCCCTGCTGCGGAACACCTTCGCGAGGCAGTGCCAGTGATCGCCTCCTACGGCGATGCAATCGGTATTCGCGCATTCGCAGAGCGCCGGGATCTCGCGCACGATATTGAAGAACGGGAGTTCGAAGCGCTGACGTCGCTGATCGATACGCCATGGATCAACATGGAATCGGCGATGAATCACCCCTGCCAGGCACTCGCCGACTGGAAAACGATGGACGATCTGGACATTCCGTCCGACGGCCGCTTCGTCCTCAGCTGGGCGTACCACCCGAAGGCGTTGCCGCTGGCCGTACCCGCGGCAACCCTGCACATGGCGGCGGCACGGGGTATGAACGTGACCGTCGCGAGGCCGGACGGTTTCGCGCTGCCCGAGCCCATCATGGCCAAAGCGCAGGCGGCAGCCGATGCGTCGGGCGGATCGATCCGGGAAACAGACAACTACAAAGAGGCCATGGAAGGCGCGCAGGTTATTTATGCCAAGTCCTGGTCATCGACGGCTCATTACGGCGACCGAAAGGCCGATGCTGACGCCCGGCGGGGACTCGAAGAATGGTGTGTCGACGAAAGCTGGTTCGATACAGCACAGGACGACTGTCGATTCATGCACTGCCTGCCAGTACGTCGCGGTGTCGTCGTGGCAGACGAGATTCTCGACGGGCCACGAAGCGTCGTCATCCCCGAAGCGCGCAATCGCATGCTGGCACAAATGGCGGTGCTGCACACGATGATGAGGGCCGGCCAGTGATTACCGGGCATGATCGCGCCGTCGTTGTTTCCGCCCTGAAGCACGCGGCGCCCTACATCCGCCTGTTCAAGGGCAAGGTCTTTGTATTGAAGGCCGGCGGCGACGTATTCGCGGACGCGGAACGTTCCCGCGCTCTGGTCGAACAGGTAGGACTTCTTTACCAGGTCGGCATTCGGGTCGTGCTGGTACACGGTGGCGGACCGCAGTCGACGCGACTTGCCGAGGCACTCGGACTGGAAACGCGGTTCGTTGACGGACGACGGGTGACGGACGGAGATTCTCTGAACGTTGCGACGATGGTCCTCAACGGTGAGATCAATACGCGCATCCTCGCCGCGTGCAGGGACCTCGAGATACCCGCGATAGGTGTCAGCGGTGTGGACGCCGGGCTGATACGCGCCAACCGACGCCCGCCGGTAAAACGAGCGGATGGCGACTCCGTAGATTATGGCTTTGTTGGCGATGTAGAAGCTGTGCACGCCGATGTGCTGCGCGCACAGCTCGATAACGGCCTGGTGCCAGTTGTGAGTCCGTTGTCCTGCGACCCGTCCGGCACTTTGCTGAACATCAACGCAGACACGGTCGCGGCGGCTATCGCAGCAGAGCTTGGTGCCGAGAAGCTGATCTTCTCGACGGGTGCTCCCGGTATTCTTCGCGATCGCAATGACCCCGAGTCGCTGATTTCCTACGTCGATCGACAGGCGTTGGAGGAACTCAGGGAGTCGGGTTCGCTGGCCGAGGGCATGTTGCCCAAGGCTGCCGCGATCGATGCAGCAATACGAGACGGCGTGCGACGCGTTCACGTCATTTCCTATAGGAATCCCGACAGCCTGCTGCTCGAAGTGTTTACCAACGAAGGCACCGGCACACTCGTGGTCGATGACATCGCTGCCTTGTCGCCTGCCGAGCAGGGCGGCGGAGCGAGCGCATGACCCGGCTCTGGGAAAAAGGCCTGCCGCTCGCGGACCAGGTGCTGCAGTACACCGCCGGTGAAGATCACCATCTGGATGCCCGCCTCGTCGAACACGATATTCGTGGCTCCGTCGCGCACGCCCGCATGCTGGCGAGCCAGGGGTACCTCAGCGACGCCGACTGCGCATCGATTTGCGACGGACTTGAACAGATCGGTGCCGCGCATGCACGTGATGAATGGCAAATCGAACTCGACGATGAGGACGCACACACCGCCATAGAGAATCGCCTTACTACACTCATCGGCGAGGCCGGGGGTCGACTGCACCTCGGCCGGTCCCGCAACGATCAGGTCTTGACCGCACTTCGACTTTATCTTCGCAGCGCGGTCGATGAGCTTTCGGACGCGATAAACGGCGTCGTCGGCGCGCTCGAACGCCTGGCCGATCGTGAGGGCGACCTCGAAATTCCGGGTTACACGCATATGCAGCAGGCGATGCCGTCGTCGGTCTCGCTTTGGTGCGGTGGCTTCATCGAAGCATTGACGGACGATCGCGACGGCCTGGACGGCGCGCGACGCCGAATGCTCAAGAACCCGCTCGGCAGCGCAGCAGGCTATGGCACGCCGGGTCTCGAGCTCGACCGCGACATGACAACCCGGGAGCTGGGTTTCGCAGAGACGCAAACGCCCGTCACCGCGGCGCAGCTCTCTCGCGGCAAGGCGGAAGCGGGACTGCTGTTTGAACTCACCCTGTTTCAGCAGGATCTCGGTCGACTGGCCAGCGATCTCCTGCTGTTCTACACGCAGGAATTTGCCTACGTCACGCTCGGGGCCGACGCGACGACGGGTTCGTCGATCATGCCTCAGAAGCGGAACCCGGACGTGCTGGAGCTCGTCCGCGGCGCCAGCGCCACGGCCGAGGCGTCACTGCTCGAGTGCCTGCTGCTGACGTCCAAATTACCGTCCGGTTTCCAACGCGACGTGCAGCGTATAAAGGCGCCCTTGTTTCGCTCGATCGATCTCGCGCTGGACAGCGCCTCGGTCATGGCCTTTGTCGTCGACGGCATGGGCTTTCAGCCGGACAAGATCAGGCTTGATCCCGGACTCTATGCGACCGAGCGCGCGTACGCGCTGGTCGCATCCGAGGGCATCCCCTTTCGCGACGCATACCGACGCGTGGCAGCTGAGCATCTCGACGGCGGGTAACGCCAGCCGACCGGGCGCCCTTCTGGTATACCATGCGGGCTTCGTCGGCCCAGCCGAGCCCCTGACCGGAATACGCCATGTTGATGATTGTCCGACTCCTTCTCGTCTGCTTCGCACTGATTGCCGCTTCAGGCTGCGGCCAGAAAGGCCCGCTGTTCCTCCCCGGTGACCCCGGAGAAATGCAGCAGGTGACGCCGTCCGCCGATCCCGAGGACGAGACGGACGAAGAACGCGAAAGACGTATCGGCGGCCAGCGCTGATCGCGTTCCGGTTGTCAGGACACTTGCCAGACAATGAGCACCGAAAAACTCGTCCTGGTTGACGGCTCGTCGTACCTGTTTCGCGCCTATCATGCTCTGCCGCCGTTGACGGCAGCCGATGGCACGCCTACGGGCGCGGTGCACGGCGTGCTCAACATGCTGAACAAGCTGCTTCGAGAGCAGGACACGGAGCATTTCGCCGTCGTCTTCGACGCACCGGGCAAGACGTTCAGAGACGAGCTGTACGCCGAATACAAGTCGAACCGTCCGCCGATGCCGGACGATCTTCGCGAACAGATCCAGCCGATTCTCGACGCGGTCGAGGGCATGGGACTACCGCTCTTGCGAATCGAAGGCGTTGAGGCGGACGACGTCATCGGAACGCTTTGCCGTCGCGCCGCAGACAGCGGGATGCAGGTGGTCGTATCCACGAGCGACAAGGACATCGCCCAGCTCGTGTCGGCCAACATAACGCTGGTCAATACGATGAGCGATACGGTGCTCGACCATGAGGGCGTCGTCGCCAAGTTCGGGGTTAAGCCGGAGCAGATGATCGACTACCTCGCGCTGGTCGGGGACAGCTCGGATAACATTCCGGGCGTGCCCAAGGTCGGACCGAAGACGGCCGCAAAGTGGCTCGGTCAGTACGACTCTGTCGACGGCATCATCGAACATGCCGAGGACATCAAGGGCAAGGTCGGCGAGAGCCTGCGTGAGAACATCGATCAGCTGCGTCTCTCGCAGCAGCTCGCGACGATTCGTCTGGACGTCGAGCTCGAGCACGAACCGGCGTCGCTCAGGCGTGGACCCGCCGACGTCGAAAAGCTCCGCGAGCTGTACACGAGGCTCGAACTACGGACCTTGCTCAGACAACTTGACGATGAATCCCAGGACGGCGTACCGGAACCGACGGCGCAGGATGCGGAAGCGGCCAGTTACGAAACGATCCTGACGCAGGCGGATCTCGATCGCTGGCTGGACAAAATCAATGCCGCCGATCTCGTCGCGGTCGACACGGAGACGACCAGCCTGGACTACATGGACGCCGAACTGGTCGGGGTTTCACTGTCGGTCGTGCCCGGCGAGGCCTGTTACATCCCGGTAGCTCACGACTATCCAGGCGCGCCCGAGCAGCTCGCGCGGGACCACGTCCTGGCATCCCTGCGACCCTTTCTCGAAGATCCGGATCGCGCCAAGGTCGGTCACCATCTGAAGTACGACGGGCACATCCTCAAGCGCTATGACATCGACCTTCGCGGGATCGCGTTCGATACGATGCTGGAGTCCTACGTCCTCAACAGTGTTGCGACACGACACGACATGGATTCGACGGCCCGACACTACCTCGGCGTAGAGACGATCCACTATGAAGACGTCGCCGGCAAGGGCGCCAAGCAGCTGACCTTCAACCAGGTCGCCCTTGAAGAGGCATCGCCCTACGCCGCCGAGGATGCCGACATCACGCTGCGGCTGCACGAGCGCATCTGGTCGGATCTGCAGAAGGTCGAGCCGTTGCGGGGCGTGTACGAAACGATTGAACGACCGTTGGTACCGGTGCTTCTCGGCATGGAGGAAGCCGGTGTACTGCTCGACACGAAGATGCTCGCAGCGCAAAGCTCGGAACTCGCAAAGCGCATGCTCGAACTGGAAGGCGAGGCGCACGAACTTGCGGGTGGCCCGTTTAATCTGGGTTCGCCGAAGCAGCTGCAGCAGATTCTCTTCGAAGAGCGCGGCCTGCCTGTCATCCGCAAGACACCCAAGGGACAGCCGTCGACCGCGGAAGACGTCCTGCAGGAGCTCGCCGCAGAATACGACCTGCCGCGCGTCATCCTCGAGTACCGCAGCGTCAGCAAGCTGAAGAGCACCTACACGGACAAGCTGCCCAAACAGGTTTCACCCGGGACCGGTCGAGTGCATACCTCCTATCACCAGGCGGTCGCGGCAACCGGCCGCCTGTCGTCCACCGATCCGAACCTGCAGAACATCCCGATTCGCACGCCGGAGGGAAGACGCATCCGCCAAGCGTTTGTGGCACCCGAAGGCTACGTCCTGATGGCCGCCGACTATTCGCAGATCGAGCTCCGCATCATGGCGCACCTGTCCGCCGACGAAGGCCTGCTGAGCGCGTTCGCCGACGGCAGAGACATTCATCAGGCGACGGCGGCGGAGGTGTTCTCAGTACCGGTGGATCAGGTGAACGCGGATCAGCGTCGCTCGGCGAAGGCGATCAATTTCGGCCTGATGTACGGCATGAGCGCCTTCGGTCTGGCCAAGCAGCTCGGTATCTCCCGTGGCGAGGCGCAGGAATATGTGGATCTTTATTTCGACCGCTATCCCGCGGTCCGCCGATTTATGGATTCGATTCGCGAGCAGGCTCACGAGGACGGCTACGTGGAAACGGTATTCGGGCGACGTCTGTACCTGCCGGACATCAATTCGCGCAACGGACAGCGACGGCAATACGCCGAGCGCAGTGCCATCAACGCCCCCATGCAGGGCACCGCGGCTGACATCATCAAGCGCGCCATGATCGACGTGCAGGCATGGCTCGACAGCAAGAAGCCACCGGCAACGATGATCATGCAGGTGCACGACGAACTCGTTTTCGAGCTGGCCGCCGATCAGGCGGACGAACTGAAAGCAGACATCTGCGAGCTGATGACCTCAGCGGCGGATCTCCGGGTGCCCCTCGTGGTCGACGCGGAACGCGGCGCTAACTGGGACGAAGCGCATTGAGGCCAGCCTGACAGGCGCCTTATTTGGTCCAATGCGGTCATTTTTCCGGGAACTAAGCCGGGACGCCCGGTTCTAATTCAGTGAGCGTCAAGTGCGCTCGCCGCTCTCCTCCCTGAGCGGTTTTGGCAGCCGGTCGCCCCAACCCGGCTGTTGTGATTGCCCCGGATGGCCCGTTCGTGGCCATCCGGGGAGTTTTACCTCAAACCCCCTCCAGGCACCGGTTTAGCGTTGCCCGCGCCTCGTCCACACCGGTTCGCTTCAGTGCCGAGAACAGCTGGACGGACGCCCGGTCGCCAACCTCGCGACGAGCCGCCTGCAGCGCGGTCGCGGCCTGTCCACGCTTGAGCTTGTCAGCCTTGCTCAAAAGGATATGGACCGGCAAACCATAGGCCTCGGCCAATGCCAGTATCTGCAGATCGCCGTCGTTCAGGCCCCTGCGGATATCCACGATCAGAAACAGGCCCCCGATACACGATCGGGACTCGAAATAGCTGCCGATCAGGCGCTCCCAGCTCTGCCGCATGGCATCCGACACCCTGGCAAAACCGTAGCCCGGCAGGTCGACAAGGCGCCTGTCCTCACTGAGCTCGAAGAAATTGACGAGTTGCGTACGGCCGGGCGTCTTGCTGGTACGTGCAAACTGGCGTCGATTGACAATCGTGTTGATAGCGCTCGATTTTCCGGCGTTCGAGCGGCCCACGAACGCGACCTCCACCCCCCGATCCGGGACGAACTGGGCGGCGGCGGCGGCGCTGACGAGGAAGCGAGCTTTAGGGAACTGTGACATGGGATACGGGACTAATCCGTGTATAATCCGCTCGC
>CAZMEA010000044.1:0-15250 GCA_964565135.1 uncultured Woeseiaceae bacterium | reverse complement strand
CGGTCCTTACTTCGCTTGGGCCAGGCCGCGACTCCAGGCAGGTGGTTGGTCGGAATTCGACGGAGCGGACCACGGTTTGTGCCGATACCGCTCAACGTTCTCGCACTCTGGCCGATGGCCTGACTATGGTCTGGTAGAGCGGGAGATTGCTATGAACGGAGCCTTTGTCTGGACTCTGTTGTTTGCAGGAAACGCGACTCTGCTGTGGCTGTGGGTCAACTATTGTCTCAAGGCCTTGAGGGGACAGTGCCCGCACTGCGGTAAGTAGCGAACATCGCCGGACACCCGGCGCTCACATCCCGGATCGTCGTCCGACGATGCATTGACGCGAGGCGCGACGTCCTCGCGTGGTGTCGCTTTACCCTTATTCACCTCTGCTTCGCCAGGGTTTCAGTCGAGCCGTTCGACGTACGGCCTGCATGCTCCCCCGTCTGATGTCTCTCCCGTTTTGCATTAGAATCGCCGTCCGTTCACGAAACCGGCGCTCGAATTCGCACAGCGTGAGGTACGAACCATGGCCCGAAGACCCGCATTGATTCTCGTCTGTCTGGCGGCGCTTGCCGCCTGCTCCAACGAACAGGAAGACGCAACGACAATGACACGCAGCTACCCCGATACGCCTGTGGTTGAGCAGGTCGACGATTACCACGGAACCGAAGTTGCTGATCCGTACCGCTGGCTGGAAGACGACGTTCGCGAGAATCCCGAAGTGAAGCGTTGGGTTGAGCAGCAAAACGAAATCACGTTTGCCTATCTCGCGACGATTGAGGAACGCGCGGCGATCGAGAAGCGGCTGACGGAGCTCTGGGACTTCGAGCGCTACGGTCTGCCGACGAAGGCGGGTGACCGGTACTTCTATACCTACAACGACGGACTGCAGAACCAGGAAGTCATCTACACCCTCGAGTCGCTCGACGACGAGGCCAGACTGCTCATCGATCCGAACACGTGGTCCGAAGACGGCACGATCGCATTGGCCGCGTTCTATCCCAGTCCCGATGGCCGGTATCTGGCCTACCTGGTGCAGGATGGAGGCTCAGACTGGCGTGAGGCCCGAGTACTGGACGTCGAAACCGGAGAGGTGCTCGATGACCGTCTGGTCTGGCTGAAATTCACCAACCTCGATTGGGCCGGCGACAGCAGTGGTTTCTACTACAGCCGGTACCCTGAAGTGGCCGAAGAAGAACTGTTCCAGTCGCTGAACAAGAACAACTCGGTGCACTTTCACGCGATCGGTACCGAGCAGAGCGACGATGAGCTCGTCTATGCGCGGCCCGATCAGCCCGACTGGCGCTTTGATGCGTCTGTGACGGATGACGGCAATCACCTCGTCATCGCCAACGGTATTGGCACCGACGATCGCTACCAGATCTTCTACAAGGATCTTCGGCGGCCTGACAGCGACGTCGTACTGATGATCGAAGGATTCGACTATGACTACACTCTCGTCGACAGCGTCGGCGATGAACTGTATTTCCGCACAAACAACGGCGCACCCCGCAACCGTATCGTTGCGATCGACCCCTCGATGCCTGAGCCTCAGACCTGGCGGGAGGTTATCGCCGAACAGCAGGACGTCCTCAGTCAGGCGAGCCTGGTCGGTGGCCGCCTGATCGGTGAGTACATGCAGGATGCATGGTCGGTTGTGAAAATCTTTGACCTGACCGGTAAGCAGGTCGGAAACGTCGACCTTCCGGGTATCGGTACCGCCTACGGTTTTTCCGGGCGTTTCGATGACGCGGAGACTTTCTTCGGCTACACGAGTTTCGACACACCGCCGACGATCAACCGGCTCGACGTTGTCAGCGGTGAGGTCAGCGTGTTCCGGGCACCCGACGTGGCTTTCGATCCGGACGACTACGTTGTCGAACAGGTGTTCTTCGAATCGAAAGACGGCACGCGTGTGCCGATGTTCATCGGTCGACGCAGGGACGTAACGCCCGACGGTAATCGTCCGACCATGTTGTACGGTTATGGCGGCTTCAATATCTCCTTGACGCCCGGTTTTTCGATCACTCGACTCGCCTGGATGGAAATGGGCGGCATTTACGCCGTCGCGAATCTGCGTGGCGGCGGGGAATACGGGCGCGAGTGGCACCAGGCAGGTACAAAGCTGAACAAGCAGAACGTGTTCGACGACTTTATTGCCGCGGGTGAATACCTGATTGACGAGGGTTATACGAACTCAGACAAGCTCGCGATTTTTGGCGGCAGCAATGGCGGCCTTCTCGTCGGCGCCGTCACCAACCAGCGGCCGGACCTGGTCGCCGCAGCGATACCGGCGGTTGGTGTCATGGACATGCTGCGATTTCATCGTTTTACGGCGGGCCAATTCTGGACAGACGACTACGGATCCGCGGACAACCCGGATGAGTTTGCAGCCTTGTACGCCTATTCGCCGTACCACAACCTCGTCGACGGTACGGAGTATCCGGCAATCCTGGTAACGACGGCTGACACCGATGACCGGGTTGTTCCGGGACACAGCTTCAAGTACGCCGCCGCAGCGCAGCAGGCGCAGGGTGGCAGTGCTCCTGTTCTCATTCGCATTGAAACGCGAGCCGGGCACGGTGCGGGCGTGCCGACAGAAAAGGTCATCGAGGAATACGCAGATCGCTGGGCGTTTCTGGTTGAGAATCTGGGTATGACCTTGCCTGAAGGCTACGGACAGTAGAAGGTGGGCCGCCGAACCGACCCGCCTTGCAGATCGAACCCCGAAGACTCATTTGTTGTGTGGATCTTTAGCGTGAAAACCGGAGCATAACGTGGCGTTGATGTCCGTTACCCGACTGCGGATTCGGTCCGTTCGATTCCTGCCGGCCTTCCTGTTTCGTTCCGGACAGTCCATACGTCAGGCTGGGCGTTCGGAAGGCAATCTGGGCGTGGATGTCCTACGTGACGCAGACGGAGTTTTCTGGACCCGCACGGCATGGACCGACGAGGTCGCGATGCGGGCTTACATGATGGCCGGCGCGCACAAAACGGTCATGCCGAGTCTGATGAAATGGTGTGACGAGGCTTCGGTCGTCCACTGGGTGACCACTTCTGACGAACTCCCGACTTGGGAGGAAGCCTACGAGCGCATGATCGCGGAAGGTCGACCATCACGCCTCACGCGGGAGACTTCCCGGCATCGAAGCATGGCGTTTCCGCCGCCGGTCGTCCGCTAGCAGACTTCCCGGCGAACGGCGTCGGCCATCTGTTGCAGGGTAAAGAACTCAAAGAGCGTATCCGGCCGCTCATCGGGCACCGCTACGGCGCCTTCCATGCCTGTTTCCGATAGCCGCTGGCGGTCGATGAAGGCGTTGGCCAGGCCGAAACGATTCGCCGGCGCATGATCGTGCAGCAGGCTTTGTGCCGTGTGCAGCACATCCCTCGGCTGCAAGCCCAGGTCGCTTTCGAGATTGGCGAGAAGGTAGTCGAAGTTCGCATCCGCGGGTTTGTAGGAGCCAATGTCCTCGGCCGTGTAGATCGCGTCGAATGTGACGCCGAGCTTTTTATTTGACGCTGCAATACCGTCTCGGTTGACGTTCGACAGAATGACCAGCTTGTAGCGCGACTGCAGGTAGCGCAGCGCATTAGCGGAATCAGGAAAGGCCGGCCACAGAGGTACTGACTGTCCGAACGCTGAGTCCAGTCCATCAGCTGATTGAATGTCCATTCGTTGCGCCATCGTTCGATGCACGCGGGCGAGTACCTCTGGATACGGCATGTCCGGCGTGTCGCTTTCCTGGGCGTGTTCGCATTCCCCGAACAGGGCGAGCGCTTGTCGCCGATCGACAAAGGGCAGATCGTTCGCCGCAAACAGTGGCTGCAACGCGTCCCAGATGCCGGTTTCCCAATCAATCAGAGTGCCGTAGCAATCAAAGGTCAAGACTCGGTAGTCAGACAGGCGCGCACTCATCAAAGTCTCCGGTTATGGCCGCGAGATTATGCCAGCGAGACGGACGCCAGTCAGGCCGCCGGCGCTTTGCATAAGTCCCTGTCACTTTCCCTAATGTCGTCAAACGGCAATCTAAACGTCCACAAATTCAGTGACCTGGGTATTGCAACTTCGATTGCGTTGACCCGAATCCGCGCGTTGTGAAACGCTCGGCAGTGATGAAAAGGGCACGGCATCCGCTCAGGTGCAGAGGGCGATGCCACGCAAAGCCACCGGTCAACGGTCAACGACGACAGCGGGGTTACCATCATGAGCTTCATGCTTGGCATTACGCCATGGCCAGTGCTTTCTGCGCTGCTTTGGATCGTTCTCATTGTGCTTGCGTTGTACCTTGTACGCGCAACCGCGCACAGCACCATTGATGCTGCGACACGCGCGCTCGCGCGAAGCTTCCGATTGGCATCACGGGCAGTATTGCGCTCGGAGCAGCATCTCGCCGCACGAAATCGCGACGTACTCCTCGCGGCGGGACGCGAGGCGAAGGAGCGCGTTATCGAACGGGAATTCGATCGCATTAACGATTCAGTGCGAAAGGACCTCGCCAACTACTCGGCATTGCATCGGTCACTGAGCGAATCCATTGGCAAGATCGAAAAGGACCACCAGGATGCTGTTGACGTGCCGCCGGATCCACCGGGGTGGGTCAAGGCAGTCGAAGCCGTTGCGGAACTCGATTCGCGCGAAGGGCGAGTGAAGGTCGGTCAGATACTCAGCGATATTCATAAATCGCTGCTCAAGGCGCACAAGGAAGCCATGTCGGCCTACCACAAGGCCAGCGCGAACCGGCACCGTCTTCTGCGCAATATGCGACCGGAGTGGCGGCAGGTACAACAGACGCTCGGACAGATCGGCAAGAACGTCGACAGCCTGCTGAGCCGATCCGTCACGATTGACAGGCTGATGCAGGAGTATGAAGACATCGTTCGTGACAAGGACAGGGCGTTGTCGGTGTTGTCCTCGTCATCACTCGTTAATTTTTTCGTGTCTGCTTTTGTACTGACGATCGCCATTGGCGGGGCAACCATCAACTTTTCGCTGATCGCCCGACCGATGGCCGAAATGGTTGGCGGGACCAATCTGATCGGCGGCTTTCGCACCGCGGACATCGCGGCGCTGGTCATCATCATGGTCGAAATCTCGATGGGGCTGTTCCTGATGGAGTCACTGAGGATTACGCGGTTGTTCCCGGTAATCGGTGCGCTGCCGGACAAGACACGCGTGCGCATGATCTGGATCACCTTCACCATCCTGTTCCTGCTGGCCTCGGTCGAAGCAGGCCTCGCCTACATGCGCGAGGTTCTGCTGCACGACGAACTGGCGACCAGCGCATTGCTGCGCGGTGACGTTGGGACAACCGCGACCGGTCAGTATTTGTGGATTACGACCGCCGCGCAGATGGGCATGGGCTTTATCCTGCCGTTTGCCCTCACGTTTGTGGCGATTCCACTGGAGACCTTCGTGCATTCGTTGCGCACCGTCGTGGGCATCGTGATGCAGGCGCTGCTTCGGGTACTCGCCCTGGTGCTACGCATTCTGGGTAACGTCTTTGACTATCTGGGGCAGCTGCTGAAGCAGGTATACGACCTGTCCTTGTTCGTCCCTCTGTGGCTGGAGGAGCGGCTCCATCGCGAAACGTCACCGGCGTCCCCGGAAATCGGGAGGGCGGGCTGATGAGACTGTTTGTCTTATGTGCCCTGGCACTGTTCGCTGGATGTTCGCCGGATCGACAGGCGGGCAACACGGGTGTGTACATGTTGCTCGACACGTCGGGTACGTATGCGAATGAACTGGAGAAAGCGGAGCAGATCATTCGCTACACGCTATCCCGCCTGGACGAGACCGATGTGTTTGCCGTCGCGCGAATCGATACGGGTAGCTTCAGTGAGAAGGACATCGTGGCAAAGGCGTCCTTTGACGACCGGCCCAGCGCCGTCAATCGTCAGAAGCGCGCTTTTGCCGAAGCGGTGCACAGTTTCGTCGAATCGGTCGAGTCGTCTCCGTACACAGACATTACCGGCGGTGTGCTGCAAGCCGTGGAGTTTCTTAACGAAAAGGAAACGGGCAACAAAACTATCCTGATTTTTTCCGACCTCAAAGAGGACCTGGAGGATGGCTATGTCCGCGATATTGACATCAATCTGGACGGTTTTGACGTCATTGCGCTGAATGTGACCAAGCTCCGCTCCGACAACATCGACCCGCGTGAGTACCTGGGCCGCCTTGACGATTGGCAAGGACGGGTTGAGAAGACAGGGGGAGACTGGCGGGTCATCAACGACCTGGACAGTCTCGAAGGCCTTCTCTAGCCCGGACAGGCTGGTTGCATGCAGGCCGCCGGGACCGTGAGCACAGAAGGCTCTCCAAGCTCGTGACTACCGCCTGACGCTGCCTGGAGTAACATGGGCAGCTGTGGTGCACATAGCCCAGGTGGCCGTGCGCACGCTCCAGGGTAGAACAGGGACGATTATGCGAGCAATACTCGGTCTGACGTTCGTCGGTCTTCTAACGGCGTTCAATGCGCAGGCAAACGACACGATCGTGCTCGGCGGACTGAGTGTGCCTGCCGGCCAGAGCGTGTCTGGCGAACTCGAGGTGCCGGACACCGGGGACGGTGTTGCGACCGAGATACCGGTAACCGTCGTCAACGGCACCGGGGATGGGCCGGTGCTCACGCTGATCGCAGGCATACATGGCTCGGAGTATCCGCCGATACTCGCGATGCAGCGCGTTGCGAGACAGGCTGATCCTGCCGTGATGAACGGTGCATTGATCGTCGTGCACAACGCCAATTTGCCGGCCTTTCAGGCACGCACGATCTATATCGGCCCGCATGACCTGAAAAACCTGAATCGAGCCTTCCCCGGAAAGGCGGATGGGACTGTCACTGAGCGAATCGCACACGTACTGACCGAGCAGGTCATCAAGCAGTCTGACTACCTGATCGACATTCACGCCGGCGATGCGAACGAAGGACTCAACCCAACGTACACCGCGTACTACGCCGAGTCGGGTGGACCAGACCTCATTGCGAAGTCGAGGCAGATGACCATCGCGTTCGGTCTGGACACGATTGTTCAGTTTGCAGGCGCACTGGTGACGCCCGAGTCGCATATCTACACCAGCGCGCAGGCGGTGCATCTGGGTATTCCATCCATGGATGTCGAATCGGGCGGCCTCGGTTCGACCGAGGGCCGCTATGTCGAACCCATCGTTCGCGGCTCTCTGAGCGTCATGCGAGATCTCAGCATGCTTCCCGGTGAAAGCGAGCCCACAACCACGCCGCTCTTCATCGCCGACAGAGCGCGCCTCTATAGCGAGTTCGACGGCGTATGGCACCTGGGTGACGGGATCGAAGCGGGTCAGTTCGTGCACGAGGGTGCACTGCTGGGTGCGATAACCGATTACCACGGCAATCATCTTGTTGACGTCAGGGCAAATGCCAGCGGCATACTGTTGATCATCTTCGGCACGCCACCGGTGAACAAAGGCGACAACCTTGCCGTCATCGGTCTCGTGGGCGAGTGAGACTGGCAAGGCCTGATTCGGTTGACGGGTCCCGCGACTGTGGGCCAGTGCGCGTGAGTTACACTGGCTGCCCGGATAACCCAAGAAGCGGAACGGAGATCAGCCGACATGAATAGAGTCAGTCGCCGACCGGGCAGAAGGGATCTCTCGACGATCGTTCTAGCGTTCACTGCCTTGCTGATCGTCGGGGGCGCGTCGGCGGATGATTCTTCATCCGCTGCCCTGCAGTGGTCGGGCACCGATTTTTCCGGTGCCCGTGTCGAGTTTCCGGCCGCGCTCGCCGGCAAGCCGACCGTGATGGTCTTCTGGGCGACCTGGTGTCCCTATTGCACAGCGCTCATGCCTTACCTGGGCGAGGTTCAGAGCGAACTTGGGGAAGACGCGGTTAACATTCTGACGGTCAATGTGTTCGAGGACGGGGAGCTTGATCCGGCAGAGCACATCGCCGCGCTCGACTTTCCCATGATTGCGGTGGCAAACGGCGACCCGATTGCAGAGTTGTACTCCGTGCGCTTCACGCCGGGACTCATGATCGTTGACGGTGACGGTAACCTGGTCTGGACGCGCGAATCGACGGATCTCCCGCCGGGCAAGACCGTTGCCGAGTTCTGGGCCGGTCAGGTTCGCGAGCAGCTGGAAGCGTTACTCTAGCGCGGCGGCGCCGGCGTTTTCGCCGTTCCATCGACTGAGGCGATCGATGCCCGCGGCCTCAAGGTTCCGATCTCAAACGGGTCACACTAATCGCTGACCGGCTGCGCTATCATCGCGCGCTGTTTCGGGCGGGATGGCTGCCGTGCGGTTTTCACAGTTTCTTGTTTGCGTTGTCGCTGTCACGTGCCTGACACATCCTGCGGCGCCTGAAACCCTGCATGATCATGACAACAGCCCGCTTGCCGGAATCTTCGGCCTGCCGGACGCGACAGAAGGCGGAGCGATACTGCGTCGCGGACAAAGCGCATGGGGGCTGCTTGGTATCACGGCGAGTCATTCTGTATCCGATGTTGCCGGCAGGGAGTTGTTCGTGCTCGACGGCGAGACAAGTCGACTCGAGTTTTCGTATCGGCGCGGTTTCGGCAATCGATGGGAGCTCGGTGTTGAGCTACCCTATGTGACGCACCAGTCTGGCGGCCTCGACTCGGTTATCGAAGAGTGGCACGACATTTTCGGTTTTCCCGACGGGCCGCGCGAGGGCCGTGAGCGGGATCTACTCGAGTTTCTCGTCGTCGACGACAACGTGGCACTCGTCGACCTCACCGATAATGCCGACGGGGTGGGCGATATCCGCATGTTCGGTGGATATCAGCTTGAGGATTCCGGGCGATACAAGTCAGCGGTCCGTTTCGGCGTGAAGCTCCCGACCGGAGACGAAAGCACTCTCCTGGGAAGCGGCGGTACTGACGTCAGTCTCGGGTTGTCAGGAGACTGGCTTTCCGTCGGCGGTCGAGACAACCTTTCCGCGTTTTACCGACTGAACGTCACGTACGTGGGTGAGCCTGCATTTCTCGCCGATAGGCACAAGGATTTCGTGGGACAGGCGGTCGGCGGAGTTACATGGCGGGTTGTCCCCGCGGTCGGCCTCACGGTTCAGGCAAACGTTCGCAGCGCCCTGTACGACTCCGATATTGAAATGCTGGGTGAGACCTCGGTTGCACTGACGTTCGGTGGTGATATCCGCCTTTCCGATCGTCTGGGCCTGCTGATCGCCGTGGGCGAGGACATCAAAGTGGGTTCGACGCCAGATGTGTCCTTTCAGCTGGCACTGCAGTATCGACCACAGTCCCCTCGCTAGCGCGTACTCAGCCAGGTCCGCATTGCATCGAGTCCGTCGTCGATGCCTTTGCGGCCGAAGCCGATGCGAAAGTTCGCGTCGGGCGTCGGTCCGAGCGCCGATCGATAGACGCTCGCCGGAAGCAACAGCACGCCGGCGTCGTTGACGAGTGTTTCACAGAAGGTCTCGACGCCTTCGTCACCGAGGTATTTCGGGAATCCGATGCAGCCGCCATCGGGTACGGACCATTCGAACAGCGAGCGATGGTCTTCGAAGAACGCGCCGAGTTTCTCGAGATTGGACTCAATAAGCGCGTGGTTTCGGTCGAGTATCGATTCGCGGGCCTTCAGGGCAATCGTCGCCAGCAGCTCCGACGGGCCGGCGTTACAGATCGACAGGTAATGCTTGATCCGCTCCATGCGTTCAAGCACCGTCCGGTCCTGTGTCGCGATCCAGCCAACCCGCAGGCCCGGCAGCCCGTACGATTTCGACATCACGTTCAGCGAGAGGCCGCGTTCGAACGCATCCGCGGCCTGGGGTAGTCGTCTGGCAGGGTCGCGCTCCAAAAACCTGTAGACCTCGTCGCTGAACACATAGATACCGCGTTTACGCGCGAAGTCGATGATGGCCGCGAAGTCCTCCTGCGGTATGACATGGCCGGTCGGGTTGTGCGGAAAATTCACCGAGATCAGGCGGGTGTTCGGCTGCACGGCATCGAACAGCCGATCAAGGTCCAGGTGCCAGGTTCCGTCGTAATCGAGTGCAACACCACTGGTTGCGCACACGGCAGCCGGAATGCTCTCGGCGGACTGGTAGTTCGGCGTAATGATCACCGCATGGTCGTCGGCGGTCAGAAGTACCTGCATTGCCGCAAATATGCCTTCTTCCGCACCGGCGAAGGCGAGGACATGCTCCGAACCGACGGTCGCGTACAGATTGGCAATGGCCTCTCGAAGCTCGGGCGTGCCAAAGGTCTCGATGTAGCCAAGACGGAGCGTCTGCCAGCGCTCCAGATCTTCCGCGTTGGCCAGCTGCAGCAGTTCGGGTACGGACAGGGTTTCCATGTCCGAGGCGCACATGTGGTAGCGGGCGGTGAATTCCCAGCGGGAAAAGTAGGTTTCGAGGGCAAAGTCCGGCAGTTTGCGCAATGAAGGCTCCCGTATGCGCCGGCCGAAAGCCTGTCGGGCAGGGCGATTTCTGCTGCACAATACATTGACTAACGACCATTTTTGAGATAAATAGTCGCAATTATGGACGCAAAGACGGCAGCCCTGCGGGCATTTCGCCTGCTTTTTCGCCCCGCGGCGCGGATGTTGCTGCGCGCCGGGGTGAACTGGCGTGAAGTTGCCGAAGTCGGCAAGGCGACGTACGTCGAAGTGGCAACGGACGACTTCGGCATCCGGGGCCGGCCCACGAACGTTTCACGCGTCGCCATTCTAACGGGTTTCACCCGACGCGAGGTACGCCGACTTCGCGATTTGCTCGACGCCGAGTCGCCGGAATCCTTCAGTCGCATGAATTACGCGACCCGGGTTTTATCCGGGTGGTGGCAGGACGAGGAGTACACGGACGCGGAAGGGAAGCCGCGGCCGCTTCCGCAGGACGGCAACAATCCGTCGTTCGCGTCGCTGTGCAGTCGTTACAGCGGCGACGTTGCTCCGACCACCCTACTGAAGGAGCTCAAACACGTCGGCGCCGTTGTCGAGAACGATGATGGGCTGCTCGAGGCACGGTCGCGGTACTACATGCCGGTACTGATGGACCCCGAACAGATGTTGCGTTCAGGCAGCGTCCTCGAGGACATCGGTGAGACGGTGGCGTACAACCTGCACCGCGCCGAAAAAGATCCCAGCCGATTCGAGCGGCGGGCCACCAACACGAACATGTCCGCGAAGGATCGCGCATTGTTTCGTGAGTTTCTCGAAAGGGAGGGCCAGGCATTTCTGGAGCGCGTCGACGCCTGGCTGACCGAACATGAAGGAAGTGAGAGCGATAAGTCGTCAAATCTGCGCCTGGGCTTGGGCGCTTACTGGATTGAGGAAACGATTAAAGAGAGGGAAGGAGAATGAAACCAGGTAAGGTTCTAGCAGTCCTCGGTAGTGTATTGGTTGCAGCGTGCGGCGGCGGCGGGGTAGGCACAGTTGCCGGCATCGACGGTGGCGGAGCGCTACCGCCAGTTGCAACGTCCGTTGCTGCGCAAGGCCCGATTACCGGCTTTGGCAGTATTATCGTTAACGGCGTGCGCTACGACACGAGTGGAGCGACATTCACGATCGACGGTGCTATCGGATCGGAATCCGATCTCGCCATCGGCCAGATCGTCACGGTGCTTGGCACGCTTGACAGCGGTGGGGCGACGGGCGTCGCGAGTACCGTCATCTTCGACGACGCCGTCGAGGGGCTCATCGATTCGATCGACATCGGCGCAGGCAGCATGGTCGTGCTTGGTCAGAGTGTATTGATTAATGGCGATACCTCATTCGACGACGACATCAGCCCCCGGTCGCTCGACGGACTGTCGCCGGCCGATATTGTTGAAGTGTCAGGCTACCGAAACTCCAACGATGAAATCGTGGCGACCCGCGTCGAGCTCGAGGTCCCAGGCAGTGACTTCGAAGTGAGCGGTGTTGCGCGAAACGTCGATACGGGAGCCATGACCTTCACCATCGGCAGCCTGGTCATCGACTACAGTGCGGCGTCGGTAGACGATTTTCCGAACGGCATGCCGGAAGAGGGTCAGCCGGTCGAAGCAGTCGGGAATGCGCTTGGCGGAGCGGGCGAGTTGCTCGCAACCGAGATCGAATTCCGCGGCGATGATTTCGACATCGACGACATCGACGAGGTCGAGATTGAAGGGCTGGTTACCCGTTTCGCGTCTGCGACCGACTTTGACGTTAACGGAATCCCGGTGACGACGAACGGTTCGACAGAGTATGAGAACGGCGTCAGAGCCGATTTGGCACTCGATCGTCGGATTGAGGTTGAGGGCTCGCTGAATGCCAGTGGCGTGCTGGTGGCTGAAGAAATCGAGTTCGAATTCGAGAGCTCGAACGAGATTGCCGGAATCGTTGAGAGCACTTCGGCCGTGAGCGTTTCGCTTCTCGGTGTCGATATCGATATCGGTGACGGCGTCGAGTTCGAGGATGACAGCTCTATCGCCACGCCGACATTCGGCCTGTCAGATATTCAGGTCGGTGACTATCTCGAGGTCAGCGTATTCGATGCCGGAGGCACCGTCGTTGCGACCCGGATCGTCCGCGAAGATGATCCAGGTGAGGTGTTTCTGAGCGGTGTCGCTGGCAACGTGTCCGATCCCACGTTCACGATCCTCGGCATCACCGTTCGGACAGACGGTGGTACCGACTTCGAGGATGAAGACGAGACGCCGATTCTCCGCGCGACATTCTTTACCAATGCGCAGGGTAGTGAGGTCAAAGCTACCGGACAGTTTGTCGGGGGGGAAATCCTGGCCGAAGAGGTCGAGCTCGAAGACTAATTCGAGAATGAGACTCTGACCGGGCGCACAGGGACGTGTGCTCGGCAGCTCTCTCCCTTGCGAGGAGCCTTCGCGGGGGACACAATCGCCGCTTTCGACCGACCGGCATCGCCCATGTTCCCTACACCCCTGCGTCTAGCGTTTGTTTTTCCCGTGCTGCTGGTTTCGTCCTGCACACGCCCTTCGGATGCTCCGGTGCCCGAGGTTGCCCCGACACCCTCGATAGCGCCGGAGCAGGCCCTGACGCTGGAGGCCATCTTTGAGGACGAGGCGTACGAAGCCGAACAGCCCGGCCAGATCAAATGGCTGGATGACGGCAGTGGCTACACGATGCTCGAGACGGTCGAGGGTTACGACGAGTCTCAACCCGATCTTGACGAGAACGGTGACGAGCTCGAGCCACCCAAGGACATCGTGCTCTACGACCCGGCAACCGGCGATCGTTCAGTGCTGGTCAGCGCCGAGGTGCTGGTGCCGGAAGGCGTCGAGCTCAGCCTGACCATCGACGACTATGCGTGGTCCCACGACCGGTCGCGTCTCCTGATCTACACGAACAGCCAGAGAGTCTGGCGGGTCAAAAGCCGGGGCGACTACTGGGTGCTCGATGTCTCATCCGGTGAGCTGCGTCAGCTGGGCGGCGCGGATGCTGAGCCGTCTTCCCTGCAGTTTGCAAAGTTTTCGCCCGACGGCAATCGCGTCGCGTACGTGCGCGACGCCAACGTGTATGTCGAAACCCTGTCGGATGGTGGCATCCGGCAGCTCACGAGTCGCGGCACGGACGACATCATCAACGGCATCATGAGCTGGGCGTACGAAGAGGAGTTCTCCATTCGCGATGGTTTCCGCTGGAGTCCCGATGGCTCACGTATCGCCTACTGGCAGTTCGATACGTCGGGCGTCAGGGACTTCACGCTGATCAATACGACGGACGAGCTCTACCCGGTACTCACGCGAATTCCCTACCCCAAGGTCGGCGAGACCGTGTCGGCCGCGCGTGTCGGGGTGGTGCCGGTGGAAGGCGGCAGCACGGTGTGGGCGGACCTCCCGGGCGATCCACGCCAGAACTACGTCCCGCGCATGGGCTGGGCCGCTAACTCGAACGAGATCATTGTCCAACAGCTGAATCGCAAGCAGGACACGAACAGCGTGTATTACGCCGACGCGACTACCGGAGAGGTCAGCCCGGTGTTCGTGGAGGAGGAACTGCACTACATCGAAGACGTGCAGGACGTAACCTGGCTCGAAGACGGTGACTCGTTTATCTGGCAAAGCGAACGTGATGGTTGGCGTCACCTGTATCGTGTCTCCCGCGATGGCAGTGACTTTCTCGACCTGACCCCCGGCGACTTCGATATCACGGAGCTTGTTACGGTGGATGAAGAGGGCGGCTGGCTGTATTTCATTGCCTCTCCCGACGCGATGGAACAGCGGTTCCTGTTCCGCAGCCCGCTCGATGCGAGCGGCGACATGGAGCAGATAACGCCGACAGAGTTTGTGGGTACCAACGGCTACCAGGTGTCTGGCGATGCAAGCTGGGCCGTGCACAGTCATCAGACGTTCATGCAGCCGCCGCAATACCGACTTGTCTCCTTGCCGGATCACAACGAGCACACGATGCTCGAATCAAACCAGGCGTTGATCGACAAGCTGGCCATGCTGAGCTTCGGGGACCACGAATTCTTTCGGGTTGAGGCGCAGGACGGTCTCGAGCTGGACGGCTTCATCATGCGCCCGCCAAACTTCGATCCGGATCGCACCTATCCGATCGTCAACTACGTCTACGGGGAAGTCGCCGGCCAGACCGTTCGCGACGTCTGGGGTGGGAAGCGACACCTCTGGCACCTTTACATGACGCAGCAGGGCTTCCTCGTTGCCTCCGTTGACAACCGCGGCACGCGCGCGCCGCGCGGGCGCGACTGGCGGAAGTCGGTGTACGGCGCTATTGGCGTGCTTGCGTCGCGGGATCAGTCGGATTCGCAGTCGGCAATGGCCGAGCGCTGGTCGTACATCGATACCGACAACGTAGGTATCTGGGGCCACTCGGGCGGTGGCTCGATGACGCTAAACATGCTGTTCCGTTATCCCGGTCAATATCACGCGGGTGTGTCGCGAGCGCCGGTTGCCGACCAGCGTCTCTACGATGCGATCTATCAGGAACGGTACTCGGGCCTGATTGAGGAATACGCTGAAGGCTACCGCGAGGCGTCGCCCATTACCCACGCAGAGAACCTTCAGGGAGAACTGTTACTGATTCACGGCACCGGTGACGACAACGTGCACTACCAGGGCAGTGAACGCTTGATCGATGAACTCGTCCGGCACAACAAGCAGTTTGACTTCATGTCCTACCCGAACCGCACCCACGCGATTCGCGAAGGTGAAGGCACCGAGCTGCATATGTACACAATGATGACGGAGTTCTTCAGCGAACACCTGATGGACTGATCAGTACCAGAGTCGCAAGCCGACGATGAAACTGGTGTCCTCTACGTCCTCGCCGATGGTGCGGGCAAGATCG
>CAZMEA010000043.1:0-15282 GCA_964565135.1 uncultured Woeseiaceae bacterium | reverse complement strand
CGGCCCTTTTTCGTACTCGCTATCGCGAGCGGGACTTGCTGCGAGCTACATTGGTCCTAAAGGGATAGTCCTAAAGATCAATCCGCAGCGGCCACTGATGCTCGGCCGAGCAAAGGAGGGCGGATTGGGTTCACCCGGAGCCTTGGCGACGCGGGAATGTCGCGATCAGCGGCAAGAGCAACCGACGCGCGCAGCGCCGGAGGCGTAATCCTGCCCCGGCGCTGACAAACAGACCCAACGTTTCGGCCCGCCGCTAATGGTGTGCTCGTGCCTCGTCGCTGATTGGCCTGTACAATATGTGTCGCCGGCGTTTCGGGGAGGCAGTGGATTGAGTAAGTGCGCATTGATCGTCGACGACTCGCGCACGTCCAGGGTCGTGTTGGAACGCATCCTCGAAACCCACGACCTTACTGTCGACCACGCAGATTCGGCCGAATCCGCTCTCGAGTATCTGTCGGACCATCGTCCCGATGTCATCTTCATGGACCATCAGATGCCGGGTATGGACGGCTTCGAGGCCGTTACCGCCATCAAGCGCAATCCCCAAACCGCGATGATTCCCATCATGATGTATACGTCGCAGAAAGGGGACGTGTACGTCGGACAGGCTCGGGCGCTTGGCGCGGTCGGCGTATTGCCGAAAGAGGTCGAGCCAATCGAGGTCTCCAAGGTGCTCGAGTCGCTGCATGTCGTCGGGTCACCAGCAGCGCCCCCACCAATCGAAAGTCCGCCGGAAGAAGAGGAGGGAAGCGGGGCGTTTCCGATCCTCGAGAGCGTGGACCAGGACCTCAGGGTGCTGATCGAAGATCTTTTCGACCAGCAGCAGGCGATACTCAAGCATGATCTGCAGAAGAGCTCCGAGGCCATTGCCGCACGAGTCGCCGATCAGATCAAGGCCACGGAGCCTGATGTCGACGAAGCCGAACCCGAGGAAGAACATTCGGGTTGGTCGCCAGGGAGGATCGGGGCAGTCGTGTTGTTGACCGGGGTCATTGCAGCATTAGCACTGTTTTACGTTCGACTCGATGAGCGCTGGCAGGCCGCGATTGATGAGAATGCCAACCTCAGGGACGCCATAAATCGCCAGGCCCAGCAGAGCACCGGTACCGAGGCCACGCTGCTTCGGCAAATCGACGACTACGAATCGACGATGAATGCGTCCCAGGTTGCAATGCTCGATGCGATTGAATGGGGTATCAATCGGTCTGGTCAGTACGCGTTTGGGGAGCTACCGCTCGGCGACGCGCGAGTCGGTGACTTTGAAGCGCTGACCAACCACCTGATGGCGATTGACTTCTCCGGGCTGGTAGTCGTCGAAGCGCACGTTGGCAACCACTGTCTGTCTCTGACCGCCGAAGGCTATCAACTCGCCGATTCGGAAAGCATGGCCGAAGCGTGCGACGCCCGAGGATTCAGCGCGGACGAGGCTCTTGAGCAGAGCGGTCGACAATCCGTAGCAATGGCAAATTTCATTAATTCATCGGTGTCGCGAACCGGCGGCGCGGTGCGTTTCGAGATCGTGGCACGCGGGGCGGCAAACCCGATTGCGGACTATCCTGCGTCGGCGTCGGCCGTCACTGCGGGCGAATGGAACGCGATTGCTGACACCAATCATCGGATAGAAGTTGAACTACTGCCCGATGCGATCGCGCCGTAGAGAAGCCTGGCCTGAGTTCTGTCGTGATGCCGAATCAAACCACCGGCTCATCGGGAATTGCACCGTGAACCCAATACTCGCCTTCACCGTTGCAGTGTCGCTTTCGATTTTGGTATCGGGCTACGCGGTCGCTCAGGATGCAGAGAGGGACGCAAAGCTGGCTGAGCTCGATGCGCTGTGCGAAGCAGCCCGACAAAGGAAGATCGCGGTCGAGCGCGCGAAGGCGATCGAGGAATGCGTCGCACAGAAACAACGTAGCGACAGGGCTGCCTGCGAGCGGTTTTATGCCGATTTCGGCGCGCGGGTAGGCGGTCGACCGCCGCTCTTCTACGATCTCCCGGAGTGCGTTGCGGCCCATGAATTCCGGACCAGCTACAGAAGCTCGAATCGATAGCTCGTCCCGCGGTCATGGTGCGTACGCTGCCGTCATTGGTTGTTACGTTGTAGCGCCTTTCCCCGCGACTTCTGTCGTGAAGTTGGAATTGACAAGAGTCGTCGATGATCAGGTAAAGGTTATCGATGCTGCCAGCGGTCCTATTCGCTCCTGAGCTCGGGCGATGTCCGTTTTCAGGCGAGCCCAGTCCACACCAATCATCCGACCGTCACGCTTGCGTGCCTTGCCGGCAACCCACACGCTGTCAATGTCCTCACGGCTTGCGAAATTGAGAACTCGGTCTGCGAGCGAGCCCTGCATCGCAAAACCGATGCGATCCGTTTTGAGCAGGACAAGATCGGCCCGCATTCCGACCGATATCGTTCCTGTCACATCGCCGAGGCGCATCGCCCGAGCACCCAGTGCCGTCACGAAATCGAGCGTATCTTCGGATTTGTAGCCCTGCGCGATGGCCGTGCCTTCTGGCGACAGGTAGAGATTCCAGAACGAGGCGCGCGCATGCTCGAAGTAGTCCTGGGTCAGGCCGATATTCACATCGATGCCAACGCCTGTTGCCACCCCGGCCTCCCGTGCCCGACCGTGACACGAAGGACCGCGATGCGGGTTCGCCATGTAGGGGATTTCGCCCATGGCGGTGGCGCAGACCATGCCGCCGGTGTCGCGGAGCATGCCCAGTTCCTCGGCTGTCAGTCTGTTCGCGTGCGCCAGGTGAAAATCGGGTCCCAGCAGGCCGGCGGCCGCGAGATCAGGCACTCCCGAATCACGGTGTCCCATCGTGCCGGCCGGGTGAGGGCTTGCCGGTTTGTGTATGTGGGCAGCTAACATCCGGATGCCCATGTCCCGTGCGCGGGTCCATTCTGTGCGGATGTCGTCGAGGCTGGCGCCTAGCATGTGGCTCGGAGCGAGTCCGAGCTGCATGATGTCGTTGCCGCTAGAGAAAACGTCTTTCTGCAGCC
Source organism: uncultured Woeseiaceae bacterium (assembly GCA_964565135.1). Classification (GTDB taxonomy): domain Bacteria; phylum Pseudomonadota; class Gammaproteobacteria; order Steroidobacterales; family Woeseiaceae; genus JBFGFX01. Next base: position 12,275 of record CAZMEA010000043.1, on the reverse strand, counting down.
GTTCGGCGATCGCCCAGTGCTTTTCGGTTGAAGGCGCAATCCGCAGGGACAAGGCGCGCTCCATAGGTACTGACTCACCCGGTTTGTAGTCGGCGGCAACCCCCATCTGGAATGCGAACCAACCGCCGACACCGGATTCCTTTGCGCCCTGAGCCGCAGCCAGTGCAGACGCTTCATCGACCTGTCCGTGTGCAAAGTCGATGAGTGACGTCACGCCGGAATCGATCGCCATGAGGCCGCCGACGTACCCGGCCAGGTAATGGTCTTCTGGCTGCGTGCTGACGATGGTCCGCATTTTCCATTCCTGATAGCGGGCATAACTACGCGGGAATGTCTTCACGAGGCGGCCGGCGTCGAACGTGTGCCAGAGGTGCCGGTGCCCGTCGCACATTCCCGGCATCAATATCATGCCGTCGGCTTCCACGACCGCGACGCCGTTGGCAGGCAGCCCTTGGCCAATGTCCGCGATCCGGCCGTTCTCGATGAGCACATCTGTATTCGGCAACTCGAGCTGATCCGATGACATTGTTAGTACGTCTGCACCGCGAATCAGCGTCGGCCGCCCATCGTTTGGTGACTTATCCTCCGATGACGCCGACTGAGCTGACGCTGACCGGCCGAGCATTGTCGAGCCCAGGCTTGCTGCGGACAGGCCGAGAAATTCCTTGCGAGTCATCTTTTTCACGCGTGGTCCTCTGTTTTTGTTCGGTCTGCGCGGTGCCACCGCTCGGGCACCATTGTAGAAGCAATCGCGTTCGCAGGGTGGAGAAGCGGCCATTGAGGATGTCAGGGATACTCCGAATGATTTCGCCCGAGCGTCGTATTAGTCTTGGCGTCAGGTCATCAGGGGTGATGGAAGGTGCAGTACTACACGAATGGCTTTCGGCCGGGGGATCCATCTGATAACGGTCCGGTCGATACATCCGAAAGCCCACCGTCACTTGCTGATCTGCCCGAGACGGTAGATGTACTCATCGTTGGGTGCGGGCCGGCCGGGCTCGTCTTGGCCGCACAACTGGCCCGGTTCCCTGATATAAGCACTCGGATCATCGAGCAAAAATCGGGCCCGCTGCAGATGGGGCAGGCCGACGGGATTTCCGGGCGATCAATCGAGATCTTTCAGGCATTCGGATTTGCCGAGCGGGTCATGAAGGAGGCCTACTATCTGGAAGCCATCACCTTCTGGCAGCATGATCCGGTCCGTCCGGAACGCATCGTTCGCACGACAAAGAAAGCGGACGGCCGTGGCAGATTCTCCGAGTTTCCTCATGTCGTTCTGAATCAGGCACGCATACATCAGTTCTTGCTGGACTCAATGCAGAAATCCCCGGCCCGACTGGTGCCGGACTATCAGCGTCGTCTTGTCGATCTGCATGTCGGCGACGCGTCAACAGATTTTCCGGTGAGCGCTACGGTCGAACGAACGGACACTGATCATGCCGGTGTGCCGGAGAAAGTGCGTGCGCGCTATGTTGTCGGGTGTGACGGCGCACGAAGCACGGTTCGGCAACTGATGAATCTGCAGATGCGCGGCGACTCCGCGAACAAGGCATGGGGTGTCATGGACCTTCTCCTGGTCACCGATTTCCCCGACATTCGGATCAAAAGCATCGTTCAGTCGGCCCAGGAGGGCAATCTGCTCATAATCCCACGTGAAGGCGGGCATCTTGTCCGTTTCTACGTGGAGATGGACAAGCTAAGGGAGAGTGAGCGTGCTTCCCAACTGAACATCACCGTCGAACAGCTCATAGATGCATCAAGGCGCATCCTTCGCCCATACACGCTGGAAGTAATGGAGGTCGTGTGGTGGTCGGTCTACGAGATCGGCCAACGGATTAGCGACGCATTTGCAAATGTGGCGCCCGAGAAGAGAGAAACCGGGACTCCGAGCGTGTTTATCGTGGGCGACGCGTGTCATACGCATAGCCCAAAGGCCGGGCAGGGCATGAATGTGTCCATGCATGACAGCTTCAATCTCGGCTGGAAACTTGCCTCGGTCCTTCGAGGTCAGGCTGCGCCTGAGTTGTTACACACTTACTCGGCCGAGCGACGTGCGATCGCTGAAGAACTACTCGAGTTTGATCGCGAATTGGCAAGCATGTTCTCTGTACCAAACGAAGCGGTATCGGTAGAGACGGAGATCAAAGCGGGTACCGGGAGTACGACCGAAGCGACGAAGCTGCAGCAGTACATGGTCAAGCATGACGGCTATGTGTCCGGCACCCTGACTCGCTACGAACCGTCCATCATTGTCGCCGAGCCGAGCCACACCTCGCTGGCTCCGGGGTTGCCTCTTGGAAAGCGCTTTCATTCCTGTCCTGTCGTGCGGCTCGCAGACGCCCGACCTGTTGAGCTGGGGCACGTGCTGGAAGCCGACGGGCGCTGGCGTATCGTCGCGTTTGCCGATAAGGCCGATCCTTCCGCGGCTTCGTCCCGGATTCGACAGCTTGTCAGATTCCTCGAATTCGACGATCGTTCGCCGATTCGCCGCTACACACCGTCGAGAGCGGATATCGACTCGGTGATCGAGCTGCTCGTTGTCTTTCAGCAGGGATATCTTGATCTGGACATCGGGTCGTTACCGGGTTTTCTGTACCCGGCGAAGGGTCGCTACGGCCTGCAGGACCGCGACAAGCTGTTTTGCCCGGATCAGGCGAGGGGCATCGACATCTTCGATGAACGGCGAATTGATCGGGAGCGCGGCGCGTTAGTCATCGCCAGGCCGGATCAGCACGTTGCGCACACCCTGCCGCTGGACGAAATGGAGGGGCTCGCGACGTTTTTCGCCGGCTTCATGCGTCCCGCTTCCTGATGGCTGGACGGGAGAGGAGCAGTCAAGGGAATGCCGCCTTGTCGCTATCGTACGGCTATGGGTGCGACGGAGGAGCCGGTTCCGCCCTCCAGCTTCAAGGGTTGAACGATGAAGGCATCGCCGGTTTCCAGAGTCACCTCCTGACGCTCAAGCGACTCCTGAAGGTCACGAGCGGTAATCTCCTACCCGGCCCCCGGCATCTGGACGCCGTGAAGAGCCGCCACGTCAATCAGGACGCCGGCGTTCTTGATGCCCAGCTTCGAAAATCCCGTCCTTGTGGCAACGTCATCCAGCTTGAAGCTGTTGTACAAGCTGTTGCCAATACTTTGATGGGCAAATCCGTCGATCTGTGTCCTGACCTGGCCGAGCTCGGTTGTAATGATTTCTTCGTTTGAACCGCGGTTGTTCGTACCCGTTGGCCAGCCCGTGCGTTTGATCTGTTGGTTGTAGATTCCGCTGCCATAGAAGGGCATGTCTGCGTGCAGCAGATACCACATCTCGATGACTTCTCTTCTCTGAATCAGTCGGGCTGCGCGGAGAACGACCCAGGGCGTCATCAGATTTGCTGCGCCACGCTCGTCGTCGGGACCCCAGGGCGACGGACAACGCTCTTCATCGTTTGCAGGTTGCCAGGATTGGGCCGATGCAGCGTTGGCGCAAAACCCCGCAATCATCAATGCCGCCAGTGAGGCAATTGCCTTTGACACTTGAGGTTTCCGCGGAAAAGTGAGCACGCAGTATCTACCCGGCAGTAAGGCGCCGACGTTGCTCGTCACCGCCTAGTTATTGCGACTGTTTTGGTATTCGCGCGCGGCCGCGAGGTCGTAGGTGATGTAGAACTCGGTCTGATAGGCACCCCAGGCACCGCGTTCAATGGCCACGTTCAGCGCCCGGAGTCGATCAGGCGGCAACCGCAGTACTATGACCTGGCCAATACCCATCATGACGTAGTGATCGACAATCTCTACCCCGTCCGGGGGGAACGTCTCATTGAAACCAGAGTTTCGCAAAAGCTCCGCGCGCTCGACGTTGTTCATCGATTGATCATGTTTGAGAAAAACCGTCAGCAGAATCGAATCAGCGTCAGGCAGCAGCAAGCGCTCTGCGTCGAAATCCTGCGCAGCGGTCAATGGGCTAGCGCACAGAGAGAGGATGGCGAAAAGCGTCTTCAGAGTACGCATGGAGGGCTCCATTGCTTGTGGTCTGGAAATTTGAAAAATCGCTGGTCGATCACCTTGGCAGCGTCACGTCGCTGCGGGTGCTGGTGGCGATCGATCCAATCCCGGAATGTCATCGCTAACCGATCTGACGTGCAGGTCGCGCTGCGGGAACGGAATCTCGATGTCGTGCTTGCGCAGCGCGTCGAGAATGGACGTGTGTACCGCGTGCATCAGCGGCAAGCGATCGGCGAGCTGACGCGAAAACACGTACAGATTGAAATTGAGCGAGCTGTCCCCGAAACCCACGAAGTAGACCGTTGGCGGAGGCTCATCGAGGACGATTGGCATTGAATGCAGCGTTTCCTGCATCACTTTCGTTGCGAGGTCGATATCTGAGCCATAGGAGATGCCCACCGGGACAACGATTCGGGTGATCGGATCGGACAGCGTCCAGTTAACAACCTGCTCGGTGATAAACGATTTGTTCGGGACAATGATCTCCTTCCGATCCCAGTCGGTGATGGTCGTCGCACGGATTCGAACTTTTGATACCGATCCGGTCAGCTGCCCCACGGTGACCGTATCGCCGACGCGAACCGGTCTTTCGAACAGAATAATCAATCCCGAGACAAAGTTTGCGACGATTTCCTGCAGGCCGAATCCGAGGCCGACGGACAGGGCGGCGACCAGCCATTGGATGCGTGACCAGTTCCAGCCAACGATGCTGAGGATCGATACGACACCGATCGTCACGACGGCGTATCGCAACAGTGTGTTGATCGTGTAACGGCTGCCGGGCTGCAATTCGAGGTGCCTGAGCACCGCGATCTCCATCAGGCCCGGGAGGTTTCTGGATGCGACAAACGTTGCAAAGGCAATCACCAGGGCAAGCAGGACGTCGGCTAGAGACACGGGTGCGACGGTCTCCGCGCCATCCACGGTGATGGTCTGCGACCAGAGGTGAATCTCATCGAGAATGTTGAGTGCCGGCAAGACGTCGGCCCAAATGCCCCAGGCGCCGAGTATCCCGATCAACAACATGCCAGCCTGCAGCAGCTTCTGGGTTTGCTCCCCGATCGAATCCAGATCCAGCGGTCGGCTTTGCGCCGTGGGAAGGGTGCCATCGTCGTCCTGGCTGACGTCTTCCGGTTCGTTTTGCGCTTGTTTCTCGGCGCGTTTGGCCTCTCGCCGTTCCAGTGCGAGCTTCAGTTCGATCTTGCGTCGTTCCAGTGCCAGCCAGCGGCGAATCACGAGACTGAGTAATACGAGCAGCAGGATCAGCCAGATGGTCTCGACAAAACGGTCGACGAGGATTATCGCTGTATACAGGTAGCCAATCAGCGCGAGTACCGCGAGCGAAGCAGGAATACCGACGTCAAGCGTGAACCAAAACCACCTTAGCCGGCTGAGCCAACTTCCTGGATTTCGCGTGTAGTACGCGGCGCCAACACTTTTGTTCGGGTGGCCAAGTGGCCAGGAAATGAAGGCGAGCAACAGCATTAGCCCAACGAACGCCAGACGTCCGAGACTGTCGTTTAGTGGCTGAATCCCAGACGTCAGCGCCATAACGGTGATGAACACCAACGGGCCGCCAATCGCGATGATTCGAAAGAGCTGTCGACGAATGACGTCCATGTTTCGCGATTGCCAGCCAAAGTGATTTTCCAGGATGCCGTTGGGTGCAGCAAGGATCCGGAACAGGAGTACGTTGTAGAGGAAGGGGGCTGTTGCCAAGAACGACGCTGTGACGGACTCTGTGAAGCGGGTAGGGTCCGGCGTTTCCCGCAATAGCCAACCCGCAAGCCCAAGGCACAGCGGTACGGGCAGCGCTTGAACGATCGCGATGCCCAACGACCAGAAGGTGACAAAGATGCTGTCTGTCGATAGCCTGCCGATGCGTCTTGCGAGCGCGCGAAACCGCCGTCGAAGAGCTGGCTGAATTGCGATAACGCCACCAGCAAGCAACAGCGCGAGCGCGAATCTGATCGGTCGTCTGTCGACGGAGCGCACTATTGCCCCAGCGACCTCTGACCAGGACGAGGGCGATACCAGCCAAGCAAAGTCTTCGGGAAGTCTGGTGAGCGTCCCGGCACTGACCGGCGCCGTATTCGGTATCCAGATTAGGTTTTGATCGAGGAACTCTCGGTACTCGCCCGCGGTTTCCAGAAGTCGCCGCTGAGCTACGTCCAGATCGCCAAGCACTCGCACAAACGTGCGGTAGCTGCTGGATGCCTGGGCCAGAAGTTCACGCCTTGCGCGCAGCAGCTCAAGAGCTTCTTCTCGCAAGGTTGCAAGCTCATCAGCGTCCGAGACGTCCGCCTGTACCTGCGTCATGACGAGATCGAGCCTTTCATCCAGCGAGGTCAGGTCTCGCCGTTCCTCCTCGACACGAACCTGCGCAAGGCCGACGCGCGATAGTGTCTGGCGTCTTTCGCGAACCTGCGTTCGATAGTCCGAGTAACGCGGCAGGTTGCTGCGCTCGTCAACGAACAGCCGGCCAGTCGCTTGCGTAATCCCACCGATGTCGAGGCGCTGCCGCGAGCGCGTCATTGCCTGGTCCAGCTGTTGTATCTCGGACTCGACGTCACTCAGTACAGAGGTGGCCCGCTCGATCTCGTCCGCTGTGGCGGGCAGCTCCCGCGTCAAATCGAGGTTTCCCTCCGCGATTTCGCGCAGTGCCGGATGCTTGTCGGCTGCGTCCAACTCCGCTTCCGCTGCCCTGAGTTGCGCACTGCGAGCTGCAACCCGTCGCTCACGATTCACAATCGACTGCAGCAGTTCGACCCGCTGTCGTGCCTGGGTGGCGTCGGCTTCCGCACTGTCGCGTTCGGCCCGTAGCAGTTCAAGTCGGACGTCATAGCTCAGCAGTTCCTGCTCAAGGCGGATGAGCTCCGCACGGTGCGCTTCTCTGCGCAGACCCGTGTTTAAGCGCTGGGCAGCTGCGAGCAATGCATTGCCACCAGGCGTTGGTGCGGCATTCAGTGACGCAGACAGTTGATCCAGGCTGTCTCGGAGTTCGCCAATCCTCGCTCGGATGTTTGCCGGTCTATCCTGTTGGGCGGAGACTTCGGATTCGTATTCATTGAGCAAGGTATTGGCGCTTGCCGCGACGGCCGCCTGGCGTGCGAGTAGCTGTTCGAGCTCGCCCAGCGTCATCCCGTTACGGACGCCAAGCGACTCACGGCGAATCGTGCTGCCGGTGTTTTCATCAAGTTGAGCCCGGAGCCGCGCGGTCTCGAGCGGTGCCGTTTCGAAGGCACTGGCAAAGGTTTCCGCATCCGCTTCGGCCGAAAGCCGGGCCAGGATCTCAGCCTCGGCCCGCCGCAATTCGTCAATAATGTCGGTGCGCGTTTCTTCGGTCAGGTCTTCACGTGCCTCAATGGCATTGATCGCGTTTTCTACTTGAGCTGTGTCCAGAGTGCCGTCGGCCGAAATCGTCGGGATTGGCGACTCCTGGGCTAAGGTGACGACGCTCGCCCCGAGCATCAGCACCCATGCAAGAGTACCGACTCGTATTCGTGTTCTTGGCATTGGCTACCTGACAGGATCCGGCTATTTGGTTCGAAGAGACGACGCATTATACGGCTCTGCTCGAGCTCCAATATGGCAGGACGTACGTTGATTCGGGACCGTTTGGCTAATAGACCACTGCCAGGGGCAGCCAGCGGTTCGATCGGCCGGTGATTGAGTCAATGCATCGTTGCCCGGATCCGACGGCAAATCAGGCGTCGGTTGCGGCTACATCTCGGGACAGGGACCGGCTACACACTGGAGGCTCAGGTCGTCGAAGTACACGCCCTGAAAGATGTTGGACCCCGAGTAGTCCACATAAAGGGTGAATGCTTGCACCGATGCCGTGCCGTCCGGCGCAGTTGCGACTCCGGTATCGAGTGCGATCCACTGGCCAACCGGCGACTGATTGTTGATTTCGTCGGACAGCTTCGCCTTCGGGGTCTTCTCGCCGATCGTTTCGAGGGTTCCCAGGTCCTTGCCATTGGCGTCAAAGAACGAGATCTGAACGATGCCGAATGCCGGTGTTCCGATCAGGCTCCTCGGCGTGAGTCCGTAGCCGGTAAGTCGCCATTGTGAACGGGGAGCCGCGTCGAATTCCTGATAGCTGCCGGACACTGTGCCGATGAAGTAAGGCGGATAGGGCACTGACTTACTCGTGGCACCGTTCAGCATGGACGACTTGCCCTGACGCGCGAACTCGTCGGAAATACGACTGGGCCCGAAGATTTCCCAGCCACCCTGCCGGGCAGGGGTCTCCATTTCAAAACCCGGGTCCTCGAGGGGAGATTGGTCCTCAGCGTGGCTGGAAAACGGCGCCAGCAAAAACACACAGGCCCCAAGCCATACGCTACGAATGACTCCTCTGTTCGATATCGCCATATGCGTCCCTCAGAACTGAAAGGCCAAAAAAATCGGGTTTTGCTGATCTTACCTCGTTGATCACCGGTCAGGGCAGTCGCGAACCGCTAGGAAAGCGTCTTCGATGCCTTCCGCAGGCGCTCGGTCATTGCACGCAGGCTGGCCGTATGATGCGACACCGACTCTTCGAGACGGCTTATCTCTGCAAGTATCTCGGCGATGCTGTCTTCGGTCTGCGCCCGCGTCGCAACGATCTCTTGCAACTCTTTGAGAGCTTCACGCAGTTCGGGGCTGCTTTCCATGACGGTTTCGCCCCTCGCAGCGATCTCCTTCTGTACACGGGGGAATTCATACGTACGTGTCTTCGGCAGGATTGAGCCTTTTGGTCGGTTGTACATTATTCGAAGATAATCAACGTACCCGACGCTGTTCACCGAGTAGCGACAGATGTGGTCGGGGTGTAATACCCCCATTTCGGTCAGGCGTGGATAACTGTCCATAGGCCTATTAACCCCCGTCAGATTGCCATATCCCGGACAGCGCTCACCATGCGCCTCGGTGGGAAAGTCTCACCTGTGGTCCGCATTAACCGGCACGACCAAATGTGAATCACCCCGAGTTAATGCTGACAGCGCTGTCATTCGGCATTTTGCACAGTACTGGCCACCACCTCAAGTAGCAAGCCGCCGTCGGCGGGCCAGATTGGCCAGATACGGAGGTTCGGAAAGTCACTATGGGAACGCCTTCAGTCCGCCCTCATCTTGAAATATCGGACACCCATGGACTGACCCTGACCTACGCACGGATGCATGACGCGGATAGGACTATGAGTCGCATACAGTCGTTCTTGCTCCCACTGATTATTTGCATGTACTCCGGGAATCTCGCTGCCGATGCATTCCGTCCTGAGACCGATCTGGAAGACGGATTCCTGGAAACGGTCGAAGAGGCCAGGATTGTCGTGTTCCCAACCACGATGCGCGACCCCTACCTTACGCGGTACTCGACGGAATCGGCCCAGCGTATTGTCGATTTCCTGAATGCCAATGGGATAGGAACTGCGCGTCTGTGGGAATCGCGACTGGCCCTTGGAAAGCCGGCCGGTGGCTCACAGCGTGCGATGTTCGATGCTGCGATCGACGAGATCGCCGCGAAATCCGATTCGCTGGAGCTTGAGGCGGACTACATAGTTATGCTGGATATCCTGTTCCCGCCTGGTCAGGGTGATCGCCTTCAGGTGTTCGGGATCCACATGTATATGTTGACCGCCGATGGACAAAGCGCATTTTCATTTCTCCTGAACTCCCATCATTCCTCGTTTTCCTCCGCCCGGTTGAAGTCGTCAGGCGGAACGGCGGCCGAGAAAGAGGCCCTGGCGATCAAATCTACTGGCATCGCGCTCAAGGAGTTGCGCCGCGAGATTGCAGACCTGCGCGACTGCATTCAGCAGGAGGCCGCTTCCGGTCCACCGGCGAAACACGTCGGGGTCCTGAGCAGTTACGAGCGACTCTTCGACCGTGTGAAGGGGGCGGGATTGCTGGCAGGCTATTCTGCGTTCAACGGTCCGCGCAGTTCGGCGAGCTTCGAGATTGCGGAAGACTATCCGGCGAGACCCGGCGAAGGTGAGGGCAACGCGGTGCTGCGGTTAACACTCGATGTGACCAGCTGGGCGGGGGTCATGCAGACCTTTGGCGGGGTCAGCCCGGAGAGCTGGAAGCCGCTTGACTGGAGTGGCGGTGTCGAACTTAGCTTCTGGTTTCGGGGTAGCAACAGCGGTGCGCGCTTCTTCGTAGACGTGCTGGACAATCGCTCCCGTTGTTCCACGGCAGACGATGCAGAACGATACACGTACGAATTCGTCGACAGTTTCGAAGGTTGGCAACTCATCTCGATCCCCTTCGAGGTAATGCGGCGCAAGGAGATTTATAACGGCGCACCGAATGACGGCCTGGGTCTGACGTCAGTTCACGGTTGGGGGATCGGTACAATCAGAACGCGTGGGGAGACGACTTACCTGATCGATGACGTTAGTGTCAGGACGACGCCAATCCATGAGGACGTGCCGGATGGCCTGTCGCTCGACGAACATGTCTGGAGCCCTGTCAACGAACTACCGATGTTTGGCGGCTATTCCAAGTCCGCGAGGCAGAAATCGGCCGATGAACAGTTCGTGGAGAGGGTGTTGCCGGACTTTTCGGGGGATGCGGCCGCTGCCGCGGAGCATTTTGCACAAACGGGTTGGAACGCTTACTACGCAAACGACTGGAGCCTGGCGATGAAGCGCTTCAACCAGGCTTGGCTGTTGCACGATGAGAACTGGCTCGCCCTCTGGGGTTTTGCGACGCTGTCACGTGAGAGGGGAAAGCTCCAGCGTGCGTTCGACTATTATGAGCTGGCAATGTCGGCGGGGGCGGAGGATCAGACGCTGTCCGATGAGTATCGTCAGCTTGCTGATCAGCTGGGGCAATAACGCAAGAATTGTTAGCGCGGACGCCGCACCGCGCCTCCAACAGCATGGTCTCAATGCGCTACCGAGCCCGAAACCAACCGGGTTTCTGCGGGAATTCGTCCGACAGTTTTCGAGCCCGCTGATCTACAGACTCGTCGCCGTAGAAAGCCCCAATGGCTTTTGCAATGGCGGGTCCGATCACCCACCGTTGCTGATCCTCGAGGCGCCGCCGCTTGCGCGTTCTAGTCGGGAATGAAAATTTCGGCCGGGTGCTCGAGTAGCTGCTTGATTGACTGGATCATGGCGGCCGCGTCGTAGCCATCGACGAAGCGGTGATCGAATGACGAAGAGAGATTCATCATCGTCCGAATAGCGATCTGGCCACCGACAACCACAGGGCGTTCAACGGCTCGATTGACGCCGATGATGGCTACTTCCGGCTGATTGATGACGGGGGTGCTTACGATGCCGCCGAGCTTGCCAAGGCTGGTGATCGTAATCGTCGACCCCTTCAGTTCATCTCGTTTGATCGTATTCTCGCGTGCTGCATCGGAAACCCGGCGCACTTCTGCCGCAAGGCCATCGAGGTTTCTGCGCTCGGCTCGCTTGACGACCGGCACCTTCAGGCCGTCGCGCGTTTGCGTGGCGATGCCGAGGTTGACGGACCGGTGGCGGCGAAGGACTTCATGCTCCTGGTCGTAGGTTGAGTTGCATTGCGGAAACTCGTTCAACGCCTTGATGAGCGCCAGGCCGAGGAACGGAAGCAGCGTGAGTCGGGCATTGCCTGCACGAGACTCATTGAGGTGTTTGCGCAGGCGCTCCAGCTCGGTGATGTCGATTTCCTCAACGTAGGAAAAATGCGGGATCTCCCGCTTCGCCCGCGACATGCGCTCGGCGATCATGCGGCGCAACCCGATGACCTTTATCTCGGTTGTGCCGTCTTCGCGATCGCTGTCGGTTTGACCTGACTCCGGTAGCTGCTGATGCAGGTATGCGTCGAGGTCCTTGCGCAGAATACGGCCGTTGGCGCCAGAGCCGGGTACGCGATTCAGATCGATACCGGCTTCCTTCGCCCGACGTCGAATTGCCGGCGACGTGATCACTTTGCCAGCGACAGGTTCATCCGATTCTTCCGACGATACGTCGACCTGGCTTTCCGAGGCAGCAACTGGCTGTTCGGCATCGTCTGCTACGGGCGCGGCGGCTGATTGATCTCTGCCGTTTCCGACGCTGTTGGTTTCGAATACGACGAGGGGCGCACCGACCGCGATAACGTCGCCCGGATCGCCCGCGAGGCGGACAACCTTCCCGGTGACCGGGGATGACAGCTCTACCGCGGCCTTGTCCGTCATCATCGTGCCGACGACATCTTCTTCAGTGACGTCATCGCCAACCTTGATGAACCACTCGGCAATCTCTGATTCGACAGTGCCTTCGCCGAGGTCCGGCAGTTTGAACACGTACTCGCTCATTGCGCCTCCAT
>CAZMEA010000042.1:7031-15532 GCA_964565135.1 uncultured Woeseiaceae bacterium | reverse complement strand
ACTGCGATCGCACCTATTGATGTCGTTGTTTCCGACGTACGGAGTTTGAAAGATGCCGGCTGATTCATCTCGCACAGTATTGCCTTACACGCGTCTCCGTTTTGCAATGGCAGTCGTCTTGCTTGCTGCGTTCGGTGTCGCGGCAGCACAAACGGGCGACGACGCCAATGGTTCTCCCGATGCCGCCAGCGAGGATCGACAGGAGCTGCCGCGGCGGGAGCTGCCGGTCGATACGGCGCAAACTCGCGATGCCGAGGTCCGGATCCGCGGGGAGCGGGTGCCCTATCGTGTGACGATCGGTACACAGCCGGTCTATGGCGACGACGACACCGCGATCGCGGCGCTGCACTACACCTACTACGAGCGACGCGGCATCAGCAACAACGAACGTCGCCCGCTGTTCATTTCGTTCAACGGCGGGCCTGGTTCAGGGTCCTTGTGGATGCACCTCGGTTACACAAGCCCGAAAGTGCTGATGATCGACGACGAGGGTTATCCCGTGCAGCCGTACGGCGTTCGCGATAACCCGCATTCGATACTCGACGTGGCGGACATCGTCTACGTCAACCCGGTCAACACCGGTTTCTCGCGCATTCTCGATGAGGGCGTCGATCGGGAGGAATTCTTTGGGGTCAATGCGGACATCGAGTACCTCGCATCGTGGCTCGACGTGTTTGTCTCCCGCATTGGTCGCTGGCGATCGCCCAAGTATCTGATCGGGGAAAGTTACGGCACGACGCGAGTATCGGGGCTCGCATCCGCATTGCAGAACCGTCACTGGATGTTCCTGAACGGGGTCATCCTCGTGTCGCCCACCGGGCTCGGTATCGCCGCCGAGGGCCCTTCACCGCGATCGCCGGTACTGAAGCTTCCTTACTACGCAGCTGCGGCGCACTACCACGGTCAACTGGAACCAACGCTGCAGGCCAGGGATCTCCTCGATCTGCTGGCAGAAGTAGAGCAATTCACTATCGAGGAATACCTGCCCGCGAGCGCGAGGGGCGGATTTATCGAGGAGGCAGATCGCCAGCGCATAGCGGCTGCCGTTGCGCGGTATGCAGGTCTGTCCGAACAATTCGTCCTCGACTACAACCTCGCCGTCCCGTCGTCCGCGTTCTGGAAGGAGTTGTTGCGCGATGAGGGCTACACGATCGGTCGGCTGGACTCACGTTATCTCGGCATCGATGCCGTCAATGCCGGCGAATCCTACGACTACCCGCCGGAATTGATTTCCTGGAACCACGCGTTCGCGCCCGCGATCAATACTTACCTGCGCGACGAACTCGGCTTCGAGACCGATCTCCAGTACTACCTTTTCGGGCCGGTCAGACCCTGGGAGGATCAAGACACCAATGTGGCTGAGGAACTGCGGTTGGCGATGGCGCAGAACCCCTACCTGAACGTGATGGTCCAGGCGGGCTACTACGACGGCGCGACGGACTATTTCTCAGCCAAGTACGTTCTGTGGAATCTCGATCGAAGTGGGCGGCTTCGCGACCGCATGCGCTTCGAAGGCTACGAAAGTGGGCACATGATGTACCTGCGTGCCGAGGACCTCGAGGTCTCGAATCAACACATTCGGGAGTTCATCGAACAGACGACGCCAGGCGAGGGCGTTCCGGCCAGTTACGGATCCGTGAGCGATCGCTAAGCCTCAGCCGGCGCGCCGGCAGACCCAATACTCGGTGTTTCTGCGGTAGACTGCCGCCTCCCGATTCGGCTCTCGAGGGCTGCGCGCCAATATTGGCAGTGATGCAGACAGACCGAAGCGGGCACCGGCTTGACTGGTTTTCAATGTGCTGCCGGCCGTATGGCAGCTTGCCAAGGGATGCCGACAAATTTGCGCGGCGTTACCAACAATGACAAAACGAATCCCCAGGAGAATTTCATGAGATCCATGGCTATTGCGAGCGCGCTGGCACTGATTCTGGCGGCTTGTTCCAACGATGTAGAGACCACCCCGGCTCCGGCTGCGTCTGCACCGGCGCCGATGGAAGAGGCTCCGGTTGCCTTGACGAGTCTCGCGGATGTCGTCGGTCACGAGCGACGCAGCGAGAACAGCGCTCGCGACGAATGGCGTCATCCACAGGAAACACTGTCTTTCTTCGGTATAGAAGCCGACATGACCGTTGCCGAAGTTCTTCCCGGCAGCGGCGGCTGGTACACGCAGATCCTGAATCCGTTGACCGCCGAGCAGGGACGATTGATCGGGCTGACGTATCCGGACACTCTCTGGACACAGATGTTCGCCACCTGGGACGAGGAAAGGGCGGACAGGTTCGGCGCGATTCCCGCCAACATGGGCCGCTACCTGAGCGTTGAGGGCGTCACCACTGCACAGCCGATTGTCGGCTATGCGATCGACAATATTCCTGACGCAGAGAACGGCCAGGCTGACGCGGTTCTGTTCTTCCGCGCAATGCATCACCTGTTCCGCTTTGAAGAGCCGCTCGTCGACTCGGCTCTGGCCGAAGTATTTGATCTGCTCGCCCCGGGCGGCGTCGTGGGTGTCGTGCAACATCGCGCGTCCGAGGAGGCCGCCGCGGATTTCGTCACCGGCGACAATGGCTACCTGAAGCAGAGCGACGTTGTCGCTGCGTTCGAGCGGGCCGGATTCGTTCTGGAAGAAGCCAGTGAGATGAACGCGAATCCGAACGACCCTGCCAACGGCCCGGTCTGGCGACTGCCGCCATCAACGTCCGACAATCCGGACACGCTGGCAATCGGTGAGTCTGACCGCATGACCTTGCGGTTCCGCAAGCCGGAGTAGCTATCCGGTCTGAAAAAAAATGCACTTCGGTTGCTCGCCGGGAGAATTCTCGACCGGCGACGACCGAAGCATCGGTCGCTTTGCAATACCCACATCGTCGCCTGTGCTCAGAGGGGCGACGAGAGCTTCCACACGTAGCTGTGCGCGGGCGCGGAAACTCCGTGCTTCCTTTCTGTCTAGAATTGCCAAGTCCTGACCTTCGCCGCTGAGATTTACATACCCCATTGTCGAAGTCCTGAACCTGAGGTTTGCAGTCAATGGAACCGTTTCTCAACAGCGGTTTGATGCGTGTACTTGCAGTGTTGTGCTGTGTTGCAGCGCCAATTGCTACCGGTTACGCGCATCACTCTTTCGCCCCCTACGACATTCGAAATCCTGTCGAAATCAGCGGAGTTGCGGAGAGATTCGCCTACCGTCGCCCGCATCCCAAGCTGAGCCTTGTCGACGAAGAAGGTGTTACCTGGGAAATCGAGGTACCCATCCGTCGTTGGGAGGCAGCCGGCCTCACAGCCGATCACATCGAGGCGGGAGACGAGCTGACGGTGCGTGCATTCCCTGCACGTAACGGCTCGCCGAAAGCAGCGATGTCCGGTTTTAAGAAGAACGGCGAGTACTTCTCGGTAACTGAAGAAATTCGTCAGCGTTCCGGCAATGAAGCGGCTGACGCGCTGGAGCGCGGAGAGCCGCTCGAGGAAGTCCTGGAGAAGTACTCGAAGCCTCAATAGCCGTGCTGGGGATCTGCGTGCTCGATTTCGTTTCTCGTGTGTTCGCTTGAGAATTTCTGGCGCTCTGATCGGGTTCCGACGCCGTTCACGGCTGATTACAGTCCTAAAGCTCCGGACCTGACTCAACTTTCGATTGCATCGCACCTGCGATGACCAGTCTCTCCAACGACAAGCAAAAAGACTCGTTCCGGGCGTCCAAGAAAAAGCCCCATTGCGCCGATTGACGCAATGGGGCGTTTCTGTGGTCTAGCTCTTTCGCTCTGACGCCTCAGGGGGCGACAAACGTACCGATGACGCTCAGATCCTGAATTCTGCGATCATCAGCCGGTGCCGTCTCAGCGACGTTGAACGGTGTCGTCGGGTTCGGGAAGTTCATCAGGAAGAACTCCGCCAACGCATCCTGCTCACCACCCGTATAGCTGAAGCCGCTCTGCATACCGAAGTCGCACGCGGTCAGGACCGGGAAGTCCGGCACATCGTTGTCGTCCAAATCAGGATCACCGAAGCCTACCGTGCTGTAGATCTGCCGGCGGTTTGGCGCAGAGAGCGTGTCGAACGGATAGTCGTCACCGCCATTTGCCAGGAAGTTCAGCGTAACCACCTGGTAGGTATTCGCCGCTGCCGGCTGTGCGACGCCGCCTGTGAAGAGCGCCGTGTCGGGTACGTTGTCGATATCCGTGTCGACCCAAAGGTCCGT
Organism: uncultured Woeseiaceae bacterium; assembly: GCA_964565135.1. Taxonomy (GTDB): domain Bacteria; phylum Pseudomonadota; class Gammaproteobacteria; order Steroidobacterales; family Woeseiaceae; genus JBFGFX01. The sequence goes on along the minus strand of CAZMEA010000042.1, from coordinate 11,340 downwards.
GATGCGCGAGCCCGCGGTCAACGACGGATCAAAGCCGAACGAGATGCCGCCGACCTGCGGGAAGCGGCCAGGTGTTGCGCCTGCAGCCGTTTCGGCAACACCATGTTCGAGCAGCGCTTTCAGCTCGTTACCGGTCACGTCCAGCACGACGAGTCCGTTGTCGAAACGCAGCGTACCGCGGAAGTGACCTTCACTGACGTCACCGGGGTTGGCGGCGAGGCCGTCGTTGAACGGCGGGAAAAACTCGGTCGTAACGCCCGTGGTGACTGCATTGCCGATCTCGGCGCGTATGCCGCCACCGTTCTTGATGGCAAGTACATTGGTTTCCTCGGTGCAGTTTTCCGCGTAGGCAACCATCGAATCTGCGGTGAGATTGCCAAGGTTGGTTTCCTGCGTGCGGACCTGGCCACGGCGACCTTCGAGGAAGACATCTGTGTGGCCGACAACGTTGTTGAACTGAGCCTGGATAACGCCCTGAACCGCGTCTCGGGTAGCAACGACCTGGTTGTTCGCGATGCCGCCGACCGCGGTGACGTTCGCCGCGGTGCTTGCCCACGCGCCGCTGACGGCCTCGTCAAGGCTTTCGGGGATGATCAATCCGGCGTCGTCAAAAGCAACGACGAGGCGACCCAGATACTTGTAATCGCCGTCTACGTTGACGATCAATGTTGGATTGCCGTCAGCGTCCGTGGTCTCGAACGGGTAGGTTTCGTCGAACGCGGTGTCGCCCGGGAACAGGGTGTCTGTCGAATCGCCCATCCGCGTGTTCGAGCCGCCGGCAACAATGATGTCGACGTCTGTCAGCTCCTGCGCGAGTGCCCTTTCAAGACTGATCTGCTGCAGGTGCGAGAGGACGATGATCTTGTCGATGCCGGTCGAAGTGAGTTCGTCGATGGCTGGCTGGACTTCGGCCGCGAGGGCGGCAATATCCATTGTGCTGCCCGCAACCGTGAGATCACCGGTCGACGTTATGCTCGGCAGATCCGGCGTGGAGACGCCAACCAGACCAACGTACTCGTTGCGAACGCGCACGATCGCACTGCGAGCAACCTGGCCGGCCATGAGCCGAGCGTTGTCCCCGTCCGTGCCTATGCGAGCGACCAGGTCCTCATCACCGCTAAAGTCGATGTTTGCCGCGAGATACGGGAAGAGGGTGCCTGGGAACGTAATGCCGTCCCTGGATTCGATCGAGATCGCATCGGAGAATTCGCCCGGACCCTGATCGAGCTCGTGGTTGCCGACGGCCGACGCAACAACGCCGAATTCGTTCAGCCAGAGGTGATCGACGTGCCCGGGTTCGTTGCTGCCGGTGAGCGCGCGCACTGCGCTGTTCTCGGCGGCGAACCAGCGCGGGCCCGGAATCACGTTGTCCCCGGAGGACACCATCAACGTGTCGAGGCCGAACTGATTATCGGCTCGAAAGCCGTCAACCAACGCCGAAAACTCGTCGACGCTGTCGAGCGCCGTCGCCTCGTTGCCGTCGACATCGGCGAAATGCAGTAACTGCAGTGTGAAGCCGTCTTCACAGAGGAACTCTGTTGAGTCGATTTCACCCGCGTCGAGCGTGCCGTTGCCGTTATCGTCGAGGCCGCTATCGACCTGAATACCGCCGAATATGCATGCGGTACCGGTACCGATGGTCGTTTGCGCAATCAGTGAGTTGAGGCCATTTGCGCCATCAGCCCCATCGCTGCCATCGGCCCCGTCGTCACCTTCGCATCCTGCCAAAAACAGCACCGATGCGACCAGGCAAGCGGGCGCAAGGCGACTCAGCTGCCAGTCCCCTGTGTTTTTCATCGAGATCTTCTCCCAAGTTGGTCTTCGTCTGGACCGGAGACATTATTTGCATCAGGTTAAACAATTATTACGGTGTGGAGTCAGCGACGATATTTTTCCTCTCCGACACCGATCTACGGCGACCCGCGGTCGCACGGATCAGCATCGGCCGGTTCCGGGTTGAACAAAGTGGCCAGAACGCGCAATGCAAGGTTCTGTGTGACGCACCGCGTGTACCGCTCACGCACGCTTACAGGCTGATCCGGCGGTGAAACAATTTGCGATACACTCACTGCCGACGACGACTGACGGCCATTAAAGATCAAAAACACAGTGCAAGTACTGTCCGTCCGTCGGCGATGCAGGAGGACGACGCATTAGCAATTTCAGGCAAGTGCTTCTCGGCGTGACTTTGCTCGTAATCGCCGCCGCGCCCGTGCGGGCTCAGGAGGCGAACGCCTCGCTCGACCGGGTTGCCCGTGTAGTCGAGGCATCGATCGAGGCCGGCGAAACACCAGGAGCGGTGGTTCTCGTCGGTCGCGGTAGTGAGGTGCTCTACTTCGAAGCTTTCGGGCATCGGGCGCTCGTTCCGGAATCCGAGCCTATGACGCTGGATACCGTGTTCGATCTGGCCTCGCTGACGAAGGTGGTGGCGACAACCACCAGCGTTATGCAGCTCGTCGAACAGGGGCACATCCGACTGAGCGACCCTGTGGGCGACATTATCCCGGAGTTCTCGCGCTACGGGAAAGAGGGCGTCACGGTTCGGCACCTGCTGAACCATACGTCCGGCCTGAGACCTGATCTCCCGCTCGAAGACGAGTTTGACGGGACCGAGGTGGCTATCGAGCGTGCCACACGTGAAGTGCTGCTCGCGCCTCCGGGCGAGCGCTTTGTCTACAGCGACATCAACTTCTTCCTGCTCGGCGAAATCGTCGCGCGCGTCTCGGGGCAGCCGCTACAGGACTACGCCCGGGAGCACGTCTTCGAGCCGCTGGGGATGGTGGACACGGGCTTCCTGCCGCCAGAGTCGCTGATACCAAGGATCGCGCCGACCGAGGCATGCCCGCCGCTGGGTTGGCCCTGCGAAGGGCCGGATGCGGTCATGCTGCGGGGCACGGTCCACGACCCAACCGCGCGTCGGATGGACGGCGTTGCCGGCCACGCCGGCCTGTTCAGCACCGCGGCCGACCTGGCCATCTATTGCCAGATGATCCTGGCCGGCGGAGCTACGGGAGGCGTTCGTATTCTCTCGCCCCTTACCGTTGCTGCGATGACCTCGGTCGCGACGCCACCGCATCTCGAGGAGCGCCGCGGTCTGGGCTGGGACATCGATTCGCGCTTCTCCTCGAACCGCGGCGACCTGCTGCCGCTCGGCTCATTCGGTCATACGGGCTTTACGGGGACGTCGCTTTGGATGGATCCGCTGACGGGGGTCTACGTCGTGTTCCTCTCGAACCGGGTGCACCCCGACGGGAGTGGCGACGTCGTGGCCCTTCGCGCCCGGGTGGCGACGCTTGTAGCGGCTGCGATCGAAGACGTGTCGGCGGACGCTGCCCGGCAGCGAGGCGCGGTTGGTACAGGTTTCCCTCCGCGTAGAGCGATTCCCGCACAGGAGATGAGACCTGTGCTCACGGGTATCGACCGACTGCGCATCGAGGGCTTTGAACGGCTTCGCGGCCAGCGGGTGGCGCTGCTGACGAATCATACGGGTCAGGCAAAGGACGGGCGGGCCACCATCGATCTTCTGGCCGAGGCGTCCGAGGTCGAATTGGTTGCGCTTTTCAGTCCCGAGCATGGAATCCGCGGTAACCTGGACGAGCTCGTCGCGTCGGGGCGAGACGAGCGCACGGGGTTGCCGGTTCACTCACTGTATGGTGACACCCGGCGCCCGCTGCCCGAGACGCTGGAGGACCTCGACACCATCGTCGTGGACATCCAGGGCATCGGCGCACGCTTCTACACGTACATGACGACGATGGCCTACGTGATGGAGGCCGCGGCCGAGCGTGAAATCTCTGTGCTGGTTCTCGATCGCCCCAATCCCATTGGCGGTTTCGAAATCGAGGGCCCGGTGCAGGACGATGAAGCGATGGGTTTCACCGGGTATTTCCCGATGCCGATTCGCCACGGGCTGACCTTGGGGGAACTGGCACGACTGTTCGCGGCTGAGCGCGAGATCGATGTGAATCTCGACGTCGTCGCGATGAGCGGCTGGCGACGGGATGCGTGGTTCGATGCGACGGGCCTGCCCTGGATCGACCCCTCACCCAACATGCGCAACCTTACGCAGGCGGTCCTGTACCCGGGCATCGGCGCGATCGAGGGAACCAACCTCTCCGTCGGCCGGGGTACCGACTCACCCTTTGAGAGGGTGGGTGCTCCCTGGATCGATGGGGTTGAGCTGGCGGCAGCCCTCAATTCCCGCGGCCTCACGGGCATCAGCTTTTACCCGGTCTCGTTCACTCCTGATAGCAGCAAGTTCGCTGGCGAGCGCTGCGGCGGGGTCTACATGATTGTGACCGATCGCGAG
>CAZMEA010000042.1:0-6931 GCA_964565135.1 uncultured Woeseiaceae bacterium | reverse complement strand
CAAGTTCGCTGGCGAGCGCTGCGGCGGGGTCTACATGATTGTGACCGATCGCGAGCGAATACGGCCGGTGAGAGTCGGACTTGAGATCGCTGCGGCACTCTACCGGCTATACGGGGATGCTTTCGAGCTCGAGGCGGCGGCGCGATTGTTTGGGTCGAGGGAAACGCTGGAGCGCGTCGCAGCAGGTGACGACCCCGCCGAGATAGCCCGAAGCTGGGTGAGTGGCGAGGCAGAATGGCGCCGCCTCAGCGCGGAGTATCTGCTCTACTACTGAGTCGATAAGCGACCAGGCTGATCTGCGCCGGGTTTGGCTTGAGCTTACGGGCAGCATCTCGATCCAGTTTGGGTCGTGACCCGACGCTCCAGCGACCCGCGCTAGACTGAGGGCTATGACCCAAAGCGGACGATTTCCCTAAAGACTCATCTCTCACTTGTCGCGATCGCATCGTTTGCTGTCGTTGTGGCGGGTTGCGACGCTGTGGGTGTAGACCCGGCTCCGTACTTCGGGATAGGCGTCCATAAGGACGTAACCACCGAAAAGCTGCTTCACGCCGGAACGCGCCGGTTCCGAGCTCTGATGCAGACTGACGGCTGCTGACCCAAAGCTGACACTCCTAGACAGCGGTTGCCTGTATGACCGACGGTCGGACGACCATAGATTCAGCGGGGCAATGGCATTCCGGCTAGGCAAGGTAATTCAGAGAATTCCAACCAATTGCCCGAATCCGACATCAAAAGTACCACTGGTGTGCCTAACGTCTGGACGCCCACCATGAGTGTCCTTCGCTGGACTACTTGCATAAGCAGATGATCCCGGTCCAGCGCGAAAGGGCTGAGGAACAATAGCAATGAGCAACTCGAAATCAGTTGGTTCACGGCATTTGCTGATGACCCTGTTGGCGACCGCAGCAGGCGTTGCGCTTGTCCACTTCATGCAGCTCGGTAATGCAGCGTATCGCTACACCGTCATCCTGCCGGGTGTGGTGGCCGTACTCATGGTGCTGTTTGTCCGAAAGGAGTCGGGCGGTTTCGCGTTCTGGTCTCAGTTCGGCGTGCGGCTTCAAGTGATGCCAATGCTGGCTTTATCGCTCACCTTATTTGGCATACTCGCATACGTCAGCGTTTGGGTTGCGTACGGCCTTTTCGACGCGGCAGTGCCGCAGTTCAGCTTTAGAATGGACATGCAGCGTGTTGGCCTGATCATGCTGCTCTCTTTAGGTGAGGAGGTCGGCTGGCGTGGTTACGCTTTGCCGCAGCTCGCAATCCGCCACAACTGGATCCGCGCAAGCCTGATCGTCGGTATCGCGTGGGCGCTTTGGCATTACCCCGGCTATCTGGTCGGATTCGGAGCTCCACAGGAAATTCCTTTCCTCGTGTTCGCCACCTGGGTTACCGGTGCCTCTTTCCTGTTCACTTGGACTTACCTCAAATCCAATAGAAACCTCTGGTCAGCCGTGCTCATGCATGGCGGAGCCAACATCGCTCTCGGGGCTCTGCCGATAATGCCTGGAGCGGCCGGGACCCAGGCAACGTTTTACATACTCACTGCACTGGTCGTTTTGATCGCCTTTCTCCTGGCGTTTTTCGGCCAGTTGAAAGAGCCAACATGGTCTACTTCACAAGCCAGTTCATCCTGATCTCAGTATTCGCCGGGTCCACGCTTTATATACCCATGACAAGAAACAGTGGGGTCCGCTTCGCGCCGCAACCAGTCGCGCAGCGCTTCTCGTGTAGCCTGTCGGCTACTGACCCTTTGCCGCCATTCGCGGAGGATCAGTTCGGCGACCATCGATTTTCGCACTTACCAAGACTGTCGGACTCTACCCAAAGACCCGATCGTAGAGTCCACTCACCGAGGACAGTCAGATTTCGCTCGTGCGCAACTCAATATCACTCAGAACAGGTGATTCACGGACGCCGGCATCTTTTACGACCCGGAATTCTGCCCGGCAGTCAGTCTTGCTAATTGTCGTGCGGAGATAGCCGCGCTGGTTGCCGTTGAGGTGTGCAACGTGAGGGTTGGCGTCCCGCATCGCTTCCATGTCGCGAGCCCACGGGCATCCCGAGGAAATGGAGCTTCCGGCCAGCTCGTGGCCGAGGCGTTTCGATTTCGTATCAAAAGGATTCTGGTACACGGTCGAAGCGACGGCCGTATGCCAGTCACCTGTCAGAAAGACCGGGTTTGACACTCCGCTCGCCAGAACATTGGATAAGCGTTCTCTTGCGGCCGGATAGCCATCCCAGCTGTCAAGGTTCACGACGGGATCCGTGGGGGGCTCGTTGTAACGGTATGGCGTGAACCAAATCTGGCTTGCAACCACATTAAACGGTGCGACCGACCCTCGTAGACTATCGGCCAGCCAGCTTTCCTGCTCTATACCAAGCATCGTTCGAGCAGGATCGAAGGTCTTGTCGCACTGAACCTTTCGGCCGTCACCACACGTTTGGTTCGAGCGAAACTGACGCGTGTCGAGCAAGTGAACCTGCGCCGGGCCGAATCGATAGACATCGTACATCCGCAGGCGCGAGATGAGGCCGTCCAGAACGGGCGAGCGTTCGATAGGCATGTGTTCATAGTACGCCTGAAAGGCCGCGATCTTTCGTACCAGAAACTCGACTTCCGTCTGCTTCTCCGGGTCCTGCGGCGTACTACCTGCCCAGTTGTTGTCCACCTCATGATCGTCCATGGCGACGATCCAGGGTGCGGCTGCATGGGCCGCCTGCAGGTCCGGATCCGAGCGATACAGGGCATAGCGATTGCGATAGTCCCAAAGCGAACGGATCTCAGGACCATCATGTAGCCGGACTACCTCAAACAGCCGCCTCTCCCCGCCGCCAACATCGCGAAGTGTTGGACCCAAACTCCGACTGGGGCCACCCTCGTAGATGTAATCGCCGGTATGAATTACACAGTCCGGTTGCCAATCCGCGAGATCCCTGTAGGCCGCGTAGTAGCCGTATTCATAGTGCTGGCAGTAAGCAAGCGCAATACGTGCTTGAGCCGCAGTCGGATCAGACGTTTTGGTTCGCCCTATTGGGCTGTCCTCATCACCCAGATGAAACTGATACCAGTACTCTCGTCCTCGCTCGAGCCCCTGGGCGGAGAAATGCACGGAATGACCGTGTTCATGAGCGGCGGTGACTGGCTCATCGATAATGACGTTTCTCAGCGCCTCGTCCTTCGCAACACGCACGCGCAGTGTGACGTCTTCAGGTGGCATGCCTCCGCCATTCAATGGGTCTGGGGCCAATCGAGTCCACAAGATCACGCGGTCCTCTCGTGGCGAGCCCGAAGCCACGCCAAGCGAGAAATAACTGTCGAGTTGCTTGCCCAGTACCCGCTGCCCCGCTGTGCCGAGCGCCAGCATCGCTCCGGACGCCGCGAGAATTTGCCGGCGAGAGAGCATTCCTCTCTTATCGGTCATCGTTCGAATCTCCGTCGAATCCAACTACCACGGTTCGGAGGCGAGGCCCCCTGGTGTCTGAAGTTATGGGGCGCGGCTTGAAGCCGTACGTATCGCCCCTGCCTGCGTCCGTGCTTGAGTCCATCCGCCAATGGGTTTCTTTCTCACGCACCCTTAGAAGGAGTACTCGTATTGCAGGAACACCGAGCGCGGTTTCGTATTCCAATCGTAGTAATAGTAGTAGTCGGCGTCATTGGCCGTGAGCTCCCCTCGAATCGCAGCCCTCGACGTGCGTCGGTCTGCACTTCCAGCGCGCTCGTGCGCGTTTTCGTCGAGGATGTTGACGAGGCGCAGCAAGAACCGGTGTTGGAGATCATTGCCCATCAGGTACTGTATTGAACCGTTGACGAGCACATAGTCGCCGAAGTCATAAGGCTCGAAAATCCGGACACCGTTTGCGTCAACCAATCGGTCCCCTCGGCTTCTCATGTAGGCAAATTCGGATCCCTGGAATCGTGGGTTCAAAGAGAAGATCCAGCGGTCACCCGGCGTGAAGGTGAACAGCGTCGATGCGGACCACTCGGGACGCTCGCTGGATTGAATCTGTTCCGTTTGACCAGGGACAAAGTACGGGGTGCCAGTGTCCGTGGTGGTTAGTCCTCCGCCGGCGTCAACGAAGACCGGAGCGCCTGACCCTTCAAACTGGGCCTGCGTCTGGAACAAACCGTTGTCCTGGAGCGAATCCTGATAGGTGAAGCTGAAATCCAGCTGAAAGTTGTCAAAGTCGAATGCAATGTCGAGTGTATAGCCTTCAATTTCCTGCGTATTGAGGGCGTTTACCGACACCGTTTCGTTGGGTTCGAGATTCTGGCTGGCTGCCGTCGCGCAGAAAGCGTCCGGGGGAACAATGTCCCGGCGCTGCGCCGCATCGGCCCCGTATTCAAGACACGCATCCTCGAGTGCGCGGGAACTGAAGGTGTTGTCGATCGTCGTGTCGAAGTACCCCAGTTCAATGTTGTAGGTGCCATTTGCCATCTCGCCATCGAAGCCGAAGCCGGCGTTTATCGATTCGGTCTCCTGCGGCTCAAGTCCCGGATTGATGTTCGAACCGCTTCCAAACGCGCCGATTTCGTCGATCTTCGGCAGGCTGTAGCCGGTCCCGCCGCTGGCACGGACATAGAAGCCACCGCCGAAGTTCTGCCTTATGCCGAATTTGAAGATCTCGAAGTCCGAAAAGTTGTCGTTGAAATCCTGCCGTGCCGCCAGGGACATGTTCAGGCCGTCCAGGATGGGCAGGCCTAGTCGAAGGTCCGCGTACAGACCGAGTTGACTCAGCGTTACGTCACGAACGCCGAATTCGGCGTCTGACGCGTCCTCATAGGCCGTGTATTGAGCGCCAGCAACAACTTCGATGAATTCGTTGATGTCGAAGTACGCCCGAGCATTGAGACCCCAGTCTCTGTACCCGGAGTAGAATTGGTCAGTGCTCCCGAATCCCTTGGTCGGTACGTTTGCCCCAAAGCTCGCTCTCGACTGAATGATGTAGCCGAGCGGAGCGCCGATCGGGAATGGATTCGCGGCGGTGCCATAGGGAACGCCGTTTTCGTCCGACAGGAAGCTGTCCGTGCCGCCCGTGGCGATGCCCCGGACCGGCGCGGCGCCGGAGAACGGATTGGTCACGCAGCCAGCCGGAATCCCGATGTCCGCAGCGAAGGTTTCGAACTCGGCCGCAGTCGCGAAACCGGTGATGCCCCGAGCGGCTGCTTCGTTCTGCGCGTCCTGCGTCAGGTCACCGACCCGAGGAATGTTGCAGGTTCGTGGATCGAGTTCCGTATTGTGGAGTTGTGGCTCTTGAAAATGCGCTTCCGCTTCGAAACGAATCCGATCGTTGAACCGGTGCGTGAATTCTGCGTTGAAGATCGGAAACTCCGTGAAGTTTGGCTGGAAAACAGTCAGCCACGGAAAGGAGTCACGGAAGTCGATGGTTGCCAGTTGTGCACCCACGGTGAGCTGGGTGTTGGAATCCTCGTTCATGATCCAACGATACTTCGCACCGATGTTGTTGTAGCTGTAGGGGAACTCGTGGAAGCCTCCCAGCGCGATGATGTTGTCAGTGTACTGGTCCTGGTCAAAGATCCGGTGTGCATCCGTTTCGTAAGATCGGCCGTAGACTAGTGCTATGTGCTTGCCGGCTTCGTCAAGCACAAACGACTTGTTTCCGTACACTTCACGCGTCTTGAACGAACCGTAGTAGAAACCGACTTCGCCGCCCCCGGACGGATCCGGATCGAGCAGGTTCACGGACACGACACCCAGTCCGCCGTTCGAGCCGAAATACAGGCTGTTGCCGCCGCGATAAACCTCCACGCTTCGGATGATTCTCGGATCGATCGCGGTAGCCGGCCATAGATCCTCCAACGGTGACGACCGGTCGAAATACGGGACTCCGTCAACCAGCAACAGCGTGTCGCGGTCGGTGCCACCGTCTATGCGAATCGTGAATTCGCCTTCGTCCGGCGAGTAACCTATGTTCGCACCTCTGATGAGGCCGGCAGCCGCTTCACCAAAGTTCGTGAAGCCGCCGGTTTCTATCTCGAAGGAGTCGATGATCTGTACCTGGGTGCCGAGTCTTGCAAAGTCGATGGCAACCGCCGAGGTCTCTTCGGAATCAACCCGCTTACCTTCTACGACGATCACCTCGACCGCCTCGTCTGCATCATCGATATCTTGAGCCAAGACCACTGTCGGCAGGCAAGCCGCTGCCGCCAGCGTGTGCAGCAGCACACGCTCTTTTTTAGAACGAAACATCCTGATCTCCCTGTTGTGCCGCGCCAGTCCTGACTGACTCTGCGCGGTGTACTTGTGTAGTCGCTAGTGGAGCTTTTTTGTTTTTCTTAGATTGCTACTTGGACGTGAATCGCTCTTGGCGTTTCTGTTCACAAGTCGTGAACTTTTTGTATCCGCATTGTTGTCAGTTGTTATCGCTAAGGTTTCCGATTACCGGAGTTTTTTTGACAGGTGAGCCTTAATCCGGTTTCTTTCAGGGAGTTGGTCTTCGGCTCGAATGGCAAACGAACGGTACTTACAGCGGGTGGAGCTTCTTCTCGAAGGTTGCCTAGCCCGTCGTTCCGCAATGAGCGTCTGCCGCTCTCGCGTAAGACGCTCTGAACGTCGGAGCGTCTCTCCTGTTTCGAATCGGTGTCTGAGCGGGTCCGGAGAATTCGAACCAGTCAATTGAACGCTGAATCTACGGTCGGCGTAGAAGCAGTATTCAGTGAACTACAGCAGTAGAAAGCTGCCTCAGGGCACGCCGACCGACCGAGCCAGCCATTGAGCACTCTTGGCTTGCGCATAGCTGGCTCCTGTATCCTTCACCGAAGTATTCCGCTGCGGTGCGGCAGTAACCAACATCTCATCCCTTCATCGCAAAGTTCGTTGGCATGTCAACGTTACTGTGGGTTGCACCGGGGGTTTCGTGGAGGCAACGAACGAGACGTGAATGACCGCGTCTGGCCGTAACTTGCCGT
>CAZMEA010000041.1:0-15760 GCA_964565135.1 uncultured Woeseiaceae bacterium | reverse complement strand
GCCTCGGCACGTCGACGCGCGCAGATGTCTATCGCTGGGAAGCGGAGGTTGCGAACGCGCAGATTCGAACCCTGAGTGCACGTGCTGCGTTGAACCGTGCCTGGGAGACGCTCAATCGCCTGCTGCATCGACCCATGGGTACGCGGATTCCTCTGGCGGACGCATCCTTTAACGAACCCTTCGTGCTGACGCGCGCAGAGTTCGATGATCTCGTGCAAAGCCCGGCTGACTACCTGCGGTTCTCGAACTTCTTCGTTCGCGACGCGCTGGAGCTGGCGCCGGAGATCGATCAGCTCGACGCGCAGATCGTGGCGAAGCGTCGCGATGTCACGAGTCAGCGACGCTCGTTCTGGCTGCCGGACTTTTCGCTCGGCGGAACCTACTCGAGCAATATCGACCAGTCGGGTCTGGGTGCCGGTGCCTTTGCGGGGCAGGGACTGGATGACTGGAACATCGGCCTGCAGGCGACGTTGCCGCTCTTCACCGGCGGGTTGCGCAAAGCCAACGTGAGCCGCGCGAGCTATGAGTTACAGCAGCTTCTGACGTCGCGGACGGCAATTGCCGAGCTCGTCGAGGAAGAGATTCGCAACGCTTTGCATACGATTCAGGCGTCTTACGCCCAGATCGAGCTCGCAAACACCGCGGCCGAATCTGCACGCCGCAACCTCGAGCTGGTCAGGGACGCGTACGGTCGCGGTACCGTCAACGTCATTCAGTTGCTGGACGCACAGGAAGCGAGCCTGGATGCGGCGGCGGGTGCCGCAGAGCGGTTCTACGGGTTTTTCATTGACGTTATGGCGTTGCAGCGCGCCGTCGGGCGATTCGACTTCCTGTTGGCCGCCAGCGAGCGCGACGCCATAGCGACCGAATACAGAAACAAGATGGCAGGCGACGAACAATGATGAGACGAAGAGTTCAGGGGTTGGGCGTGATACTGCTGGCCATCTGTGGCTGCGGTCAGGACGAAGCGATCGTCGAAGAGCGGCTGCGGCCGGTTCGCTACATCACGGTCGAGAACAACAGCCTGTTTCGCGACCGCGTCTTCTCCGGTACGTCCAAGTCGAGCACGGAATCCAGGCTCAGTTTCAAAGTGGCCGGCACGGTGACCAACCTGCCTGTCCAGATCGGCCAGCGGCTGGACGCAGGCGAGCTGATCGCCGAGGTGGATCCTGCCAGCTATGTCCTGCAGGAACAGCAGGCGCAGGCAAGCCTGGTGGAGGCCCAGGCAAACAACCGCCGCGCCGCGGCCAACTATGAGCGGACGAAAGGCCTGTACGCCAACGACAATGCGTCGCTGACGGACCTTGAAGCGGCGAGGGCCCAGGCCGAGTCCGGTGAAGCCGTTGTAGCAGCGGCAACAAAGGCGCTGGAAATTGCGCGTCTCAACGTTTCGTACACAAGGCTGCGGGCTGACACCGATTGCTCGATTGCGTCGCTGTCCGTTGAGGTCAACGAGAACGTATCGGCCGGCCAGCTCGTATCGACCGTGAGCTGCGGGGACGCGTATGAGGTCACGCTAAACCTGCCGGAAAGTCTGATCAGCAACGTCAGCACCTACACGCCGGTCAGCATCCGCTTTGGCGCGATCCCGGACGTCGTCTTTGAAGGTGAGATTACCGAAATCGCTGTAGCCTCCGCCGATGACTCGGCCGCGTTCCCGGTGGTCATCCGCATCTTCGACAGCCATCCGTCGCTGCGCTCCGGCCTTGCCGCTGATGTGACTTTCCAGCTGGATGCGGCGACCGCGAAAGGCGTGGTCGTATTGCCGGTGTCCGCCGTGATCAATGATCCGGACGGAACCTACGTGTATGTCGCAGAGCCGGACCGTGCCGAGGGCGAGGCAATCATCGCCCGTCGGGCCATCCAGCTCGGTGAGCTGTCCCAGGAAGGCGTCGAAGTGATCGACGGTATCGAGCTGGGGGATCGTGTTGTAACGGCCGGAGTGTCGGTGATCCGCGAAGGACAGCGAGTGCTAATCCCGGACAGTGACGAGGCCTGATTCGTCGTGAACCTGACCGCGACAGCGATCGCCAAGAATCGCATCACGCTGACGATCGTCGCGTTGATCGTTCTGGCGGGTACGTCTGCCTACTATGGTCTGCCGAAAGCGCAGGATCCCGGCTTCATCATTCGCACCGCCGTGATCACGACGCGCTTTCCGGGCGCCAGCCCCGAGCGCGTGGAGCTTCTCGTAACCGACAAGATCGAGAAGAAGATCCAGGAGATGCCGGAGATCGACTCGATAACGAGCGAGTCGCGAACCGGCATTTCGGTGATCTACGCGAACTTCAAGGAAAGCTACAAGGTCATGCGGCCGATCTTCGACGACCTCAGGCGCAAGGTCGATACGGTGGTCGCCGATCTGCCGCAGGGCGCGCAGGCGCCTGACGTCAACGATGAATTCGGCGACGTTTTCGGCAGTGTCTACACGCTTTCGGGCGATGGCCTTACCTATGCCGAACTGAAGACGGTGGCCGACGAGCTCCGCGATGAACTGCTCAAGGAACCGGACATCGCGAAAATCAGCATTCATGGCGCGCAGGAAGAAGTTGTTTTCGTCGAGTACAACAACGCGCGGCTGGCGGAGCTCGGCCTGTCGCCGCAGCGCCTGTCGTCGGCACTCGCGAGCGTAAACATCCTGTCGTCCGGCGGCGATATCGTCAGCGGTCGTGATCGCATCACCCTGGAGCCGACCGGCAACTTCGAGTCTGTGGAAGACCTGCGGCGTACGGTGATCGAGCTGCCCGGCGGCGCACTCGTGTACCTCGAGGATATCGTCGATGTGAGGCGTGGCTACGTGGATCCGCCGACCAGCGTCAGCCGCGTGAACGGCGAGCCCACTCTGGCGCTGGGTATATCAATGCGCGAGGGCGGTGACATCCTGAAGCTCGGTGAGCGGCTGAAGACCCTGATGCCCGAGCTGGTCGCGCGGTACCCCTGGGGCGTCGAGATCCAGCAGGTCTGGTTCCAGGCCGATCTTGTCGAGGCTGTCGTCGACAACTTCACGTCGAGCCTCGGGCAGGCGGTCCTTATCGTTATCGTGGTGATGATCGGCTTTCTCGGTTTCCGAACCGGTGTGATTGTGGGCTCGCTGATTCCCGCAACCGTGGTCGCCTCGCTTTTTGCGATGCAGCTCTTCGACATCACCATCAACCAGATTTCGTTGACGGCGCTGATCATTGCTCTCGGTCTGCTGGTGGACAACGCGATCGTCGTCGTCGAGTCCATCCTGGTGAAACGAGGTCAGGGTAAGAGCGCAATCGACGCGGCCATCGAGTCGGGCAGCGAGTTAAAGACTCCGCTCCTGATTTCATCGCTGACGACGGCGGTCGCATTCATGCCAATCGCGATGGCCAAGTCCTCGGTCGGTGAATACACGGCCGACATTTTCTATGTCGTGACGATCGCCTTGCTGTCGTCGTGGGTCCTGGCGATGACGTTCGTGCCGATGCTGACGACCGTGGCGCTCAAGGTGCCTGCGAATCCCGAGTCGGAGGAATTCTCGGGCCGCTGGTACGGTTTGTACCGAACCCTGCTGACGTCGTCGCTGCGGCATCGGGCGACGTTCCTCGCCATTGTCGCCGGTCTGTTCGTTCTGTCGATCGTCGGCATGGGTCATGTGACGCAGCTGTTCATCGCGCCGTCGGAAGACCCGGTGTTCTCGGCGAAGCTGGAGCTGCCGCTCGGTACATCGATCGAGACCAGCCAGCGCGTCATCGGAGACGTTGACGCCTATATCCGCGACAAATACCTGAATCCCAGCGACGGTGAGCCGAAGATCAAGAACTGGCTTACGTTTATCGGGGAGGGCGGGCCCCGCGTTCAGCTCAGCCTGAATCCACCCAACCCGAATCCGGCCAACACCTTCATGATCGCGAACACGACGGAAGGCCCCTTCGTAGACGAGATCATCCCGGATCTCGAGGCCTACATCCGCGAGAAGCACCCGGACCTGGCCGCCCAGATCAAACGACTCGAAAACGGTCCGCCGGTTGGCTATCCGATCATCGTCCGAATCTCCGGCCGTGATTTCGACGAGCTGTACTCCATCGCCGACCAGGTCACAGCCTTTTTGTACGGCCTGCCGGAAGTGGCCGATGTCAAGAACACCTGGGGCCTGCAAACCAAGAAACTCCTGGTGGACGTCGACCAGGAACTCGCCCGTCGTTCGGGCGTCACCAGCGAAGACGTCGCGTATTCGCTGAAGGCGGGCCTGACCGGTATCGACCTGACGCAGTATCGCGAAGACGATGACCTGATTCCTGTCAGGATGCGCACCGTGGCCGCTGACCGACAGGATTTCAGCAAGCTTGACGGACTTACCGTCTACTCGCAGAGCACCGGGACTAATGTTCCTCTGAAGCAGGTGGCTGACGTGGAGCTCGCGTTCGAGCCGGGCATCATCGAGCGCCGCGATCGCACTCGCACGATGTCGCTCAATGTTCAGCTATTGCCCGGTTCGACCGCAGCCGAAATCGCTGCCGTCGTCGTGCCCTGGCTCGAAGAGGCGGCTGCGAAGTGGCCCGCCGGGCACACGTTCGAGATCGGCGGCGAAACGGAGGAATCCGGGGACGCCAATGCGTCGATCGCTGCGGAGTTGCCGACAGCAGGCATGTTGATCCTGTTGTTGCTGGTCGGGCAGTTCAACTCCATGCGCCGGCCCGTCATCATCCTGGCGACAATTCCACTGGGTTTGATCGGCGTGACATTCGGTCTGCTTGCCGCAAACTCGTCGTTCGGGTTCTTCACGATCCTCGGCTTGATCTCCCTGTCGGGGATCATCATCAATAACGCGATCGTTCTCCTGGACCGTATCGCTATTGAGATCGAGGAATTCGGACGAACCGAGCTCGACGCGACGATACATGCGTGCCAGCAGCGGTTGCGTCCTATTCTCCTGACGACCGCGACCACTGTTCTCGGTATGACGCCGCTCCTGTGGGGCGGGTCCGCGATGTTCAAACCGATGGCGATTACGATTATTTTCGGACTGGCGTTTGCAACGGCGCTGACGTTGCTGGTCGTTCCAGTGCTCTACGCGGTCTTCTTCCGCGTGCCGAAGCCCGAGGCCGCCTAAAGCACCGATAACGCTCCGTCAACCAAGTCGCCGCGGGTGCGTTACTGTCTGTTGGTAACAGATGCACGAGCGGCTCCATGACGACCCCACAGGTCATAGCAGCAAATCGCTTTGGTCTCGGCGCGAGGCCGGGCGATTTTCAATCGATTGGCGATCGCCCAGCGTCGTGGCTCCTCGATCAGCTTTCGGGACCCGACCGTTCGCCTGCCGAGATCCGCGATTTGCCCAACTCCGCGTCGGTCCTGAGCGATATTCAGGCCATGCGACGCGCCCGGCGCGCCAGCCGGCGGGATAATAGCTCCGCGGATTCCGCAGTCCCTACAGGAGACTACGTTCGAACAATTCGCCAGCACTACATGGCGCAGGCCGGGGCGCGGTACCGGGTCGCGGCGTCGACCAACTACCCGTTTCACGAACGTCTTGTGCATTTCTGGGCGAATCATTTCGCCGTGTCAGGCGACAAACAGCCCATTCCGGCACTTGCCGGATTGTTCGAGAACGAAGCGATCCGGCCGAACCTGGCCGGGCGATTCGAGGATCTGCTGGTCGCCGTCGAGCAACACCCGGCAATGATCCTGTATCTGGACAACCAACGGTCGGTTGGACCGAACTCGCGGCTCGGCAAACGGGCCAATCGCCGGGCCGGCAATCGCAGCATCGGCATCAACGAGAACCTTGCGAGGGAGATACTCGAGTTGCACACGTTGGGCGTCGACGGTGGCTATACGCAGCAGGACGTGACCAGTTTCGCCGAGATCATTACCGGCTGGTCGCTTGGCGGTGCCGCGGAAAACGGGCGGTTCGCCGACGGCAAACCGGGCGAGTTCGAGTTTCGAGAGGCCATTCATGAGCTCGGGCCGAAGTCCGTGCTTGGCAAGTTGTACGCCGATACAGGCGTGACGCAGGGTGAATCGGTCCTGCGCGACCTGGCTGCGCATCCTTCGACCGCGCGGTTCCTGGCAACGAAGCTCGCGCGTCACTTCGTCGCTGACGATCCACCCCGCAGCCTGATCGATACTCTGTCGGCATCCTATCTCGATTCAGACGGTGATCTGGCCACGGTCTACGAAACCCTGGTGACGGCAGACGAGGTCTGGGCAGAAGAGCAGTCCAAGTACAAGACGCCCAATGACTTCGTTGTTTCGGCATTCCGGGCGTTCAATCACGTGCCGGATGACACGCGTTTCGTCGTCGGGGCACTGGACCTGATGGGGCAGACGCCTTATCGACCGGGGTCACCTGCCGGCTGGCCGGACACCGCGGAAGAGTGGGGCGGTGCTGATGCCCTGTACAAGCGAATCGAATGGTGTGACACCGTCGCTCGCTACGTCGGCTCTCGGGCACGGCCCGTGGAGCTTGGTGAGGCGGTGCTGGGAACGGCATTCTCGTCGAGGACGCGCGCCACGGTGGCGAACGCTGAATCCGGGGCGCAGGGATTGACCTTGCTCCTGGCGTCGCCGGATTTTCAACGGAGATGATGATGGCGAACCGACGACAGGTACTGCGCGCGGCTGCACTGGGTGCCGGGTACGCGCTGACTCCGCGTGCCTTTGCCGACGCGGACACGGACGCCCGCTTCGTACTCATTATTTTGCGCGGCGCTGCTGACGGATTGGCCATTGCTCCGCCCTACGGGGATGTGAACTACACCGCGACTCGCGGCGAGCTGGCGCTGCCGCAACCACAGCAAACCGGCGGCGTCCTCAAGCTCGACGGATTGTTCGGCTTGCATCCGTCGCTGTCAGGTGTGCACGAGGCTTTCCGCCAGGGGCAGGCAAGCATCGTGCATGCCATTGCGAGCCCCTATCGGGAGCGCTCGCACTTCGACGGTCAGGATGTGCTTGAGAATGGTGGGACACAGGTCGGGGTCATGCGAGACGGCTGGCTGAACCGTGCGCTCGCGCCGATCGGCGGTCGGCTTGGCGACGAAGTCGCTATCGCGATGGCGCAAAATACGCCGCTGGTCTTGCGCGGCCCAAACTCCGTAACGAGCTGGGCACCGTCCCGGCTGCCAGAGACGGACGACAGCACGATTGCCCGATTGCAGGATCTGTACGCCGAGGATGCATTCTTCTCCCGGCGATTGGCGCAGGCGCTCAAGTCGCAGGCCATCGCCGAAGGCGGGAGCGGTATGGAGATGCGCCGGCGGCGTGGCAATGACGCTGCGCAGTTCCGGACCACAATGCAGGCAACAGCGAGGTTTCTTACGGCGGAGGACGGACCACGAATTGCGGTTCTGGACGCCGGTGGATGGGACACGCATGCCAATCAGGGCGCGAGTACCGGCGCACTTGCCAATCGTCTGGCTGCTCTGGACGCCGGAGTATCTTCACTGCGTCAGGCGCTGGGTGACGTTTGGCGGACGACCGTTGTCGCCGTTGTTACCGAGTTCGGGCGCACGGTCCGTCCCAATGGTACGCGTGGGACAGACCATGGCACGGCGTCGGCAGCCATGCTTATTGGTGGTGCCGTCAACGGTGGAAAAGTCCGGACGGACTGGCCGGGTCTAGCGACCGCCGATCTCTTTCAGGGGCGGGACCTGCGGCCGACACTCGATATGCGCGGGCTGTCGAAAGGAATCTTGCGTGATCACCTTGGCGTAGCCGAAGCGACGATCGAAACCTCGGTGTTCCCGGACAGTCGCGATGCAACGGCTATCGAGGGACTGATACGCAGCTAGCGAGCGGCTTTCGCCTGCTTCAGGTCGGCGACCGGAGCGGTCGACTCCCGAACGATCAGTTCGGGTTGTAAACGGATAACCAGAGGGTCGCGGTCTTTTCCATTGATGGCATCGAACAGAATTGTCGCCGCCTGAAATCCCATTTCGTACTTCGGTATGCGAATCGACGTCAACGCGGGCACCATTCGGGAGAGCATCGGCATGTCATTTCCGCCAATGACGGACACGCCGCCCGGCACCCGGATGCCATGGTCGTTGAGTGCGTCGATGCAGCCCAGCGCGATCAGGTCGTTGCCGGCGAGAATGGCCGTGAACTCAGCTCCTCGTGCGAGGAGTGCTTCGCAGGCTTCTTTGCCTTGCTCCACGGTGTACTTCCCGGTTGGCTCGACAAGGGAGTCGTCCAGGTCGTGCAGTTTCATGTAAGCCTTGAACGCCTGCAATCGCGTATGCCCGGTTGATGTGCCGAGCGGGCCGGCGATGTGTGCGATCTTCGTGTGCCCGAGTTCTCGCAAATGATCGAGTGCACTGCGCACACCGAAATCCATGTCGACAATGACGGCATTCACACCGCCCTGCTGCACCGTTCGGTTGACCATCACGAGTGGCAAGTTGTTTTTGACGCAGGCCTCGACGGTAGGGTCGTCGAGCTGTGCGGTCGCAATGATAATCCCCTCGATGGCTCGACCTTGCATCATCTGTACGGCGCTCTGCTCCTTCAGCCTCGAGTCATCCGTATTCGAAATGATGACGGTGTAGCCTTCTGTTTCAGCCACGTCCTGGATGCCGCGCAAGATGGGCGGGAACACCGGGTTCGTGATGTCTGGCACCAGAACCCCGACGGCAAAAGAGCGATTGCGCCGCAGCGCCGACGCCGCAACGTTTGGCGTATAGCCGAGCTTCTGCGCGGCTTTCTCGACCTGGCGGACAACCTTCGGCGAAATCTTGCGACGCTGTTGGCTGTCCAGTGCACGGGAAACAGTGGAGTGATGCACGCCGACGAGATCAGCGATATCGCGAATAGTCGGTTTTTTCTTCCGCCCATTCGCCATCAAAGATCTCCTGTTCCGATCATCGTGTGCCCCCCGTGATGCTCGCGTATGCCCCGGCGGCTATTGATGCCGCACCCCCGTCGTACAGCAGCTTGGCGCCTGAAATGAACAGCAGAATGTAAATTGCCCGATAAATGATCGAAGGGTCAAGTTGATGAATGATCCAGTAACCGATTCGAACGCCGATGGGCGCCAGCGGTAGGAGCACAAGCGACGTCAGCAGGCTCGAGGGGTCGAACTGACCCAGATACGTGTAGGGGACCAGTTTCACGAAATTCAATACGGCGAAGAAGACCCCAAGGGTCCCGACCAGGGTTAACTTGTCGAGCTTCTTCGACAGCAGGTAGACCGAAACCGGCGGTCCGCCCGCATGGATGTGCATGCTGGTGAATCCGGCAATCGTGCCCCAGAAGTAGCCGCTGGCCTTCGTTGCAAGCAACTCGTCGGTAGCGCCGCGAAACAACCAGTACTGCAGGCAAAACGCGACCGCGATGCCGCCGACGAGTATCCGCAGATAGTCGGTCGACAGGGTGCCCATCATCAGAGCACCGACGCCGACCCCGATCAGAGCTGACGGGACGATAATCCAGATACTGGGGCGATCGAAGTTTCCTCGGTACAGAGAAATCACGTGGATGTCCATCGCACAGATGATCGGGAGCAGAATCGCCGCCGCAGTGATCGGATCGATGGCCAGGGTCATCAGCGGAACGGCAAGCGCACCGGCCGCCCCGCCCAGCCCGCCCTTGGCTGCCCCATACAGCAGCACGGCCGGAATCGCGGCGAGGTAGAACAACGGATCGGTAATCAGCATGGGGTCGGACGGCCACTCGCGCAGGTCGAATCTCAGCATAACCCAATATGCACCCGTGTGCATAAGGCGGCCCGGAGCGGCTCTGTTCTGCCGATTTCCTTGGCGACGATCGGGTTTGCTTGTCAGATCGTTACCGCGTGCCCTCCCGCTAGCGTGTTTTCGCCGATGCACCGGAACGAGCACGAAAAGCTCTTTGATTTCAGTAAGGAACGTCCGAGGAGGGCGTTTTTTCGATCCGCGGACCCCCGATTGGCCGAGTCTTGTTGCGCCGACGCAACGAATGCGCACGTTTGCATTATGCTGGTGCGTACGTATACTTCGGTGCTACACACGTGTGCATGCACGTTCAATCCGTCAGCCATCTAGAGGGGGATGCAGTGACTACCCACATCAAACTCCGCCGGCATTCGGCACGAGTCGCAGCAGCTGTGACCGGGCTTTCAGTCCTGGCAGGTCACGTTCCAACCGCTTTAGCCCAGAACGCCAACAACGAGTCCGGATCTGCGCTCGAGGAAATCACCGTTTCAGCCCGTCGCGTCGAGGAATCTCTGCAGGACGCAGCCGTCACCGTAACCGCGATGGACAGCGAGTACCTGATTAACCAGGGCATCAATACGGTCAACGACGCTGTGCTCTTTACTCCGGGCGCCAACTTCACTGCGTTCAACAAGATGCAGCAGGAATACAGCCTGCGTGGCGTTTCGTCGCAGACCGAAGGCGCATCCGGTGACTCTTCGATTGTGACGGTTATCGATAACGTCGTCGTCTCCAAGGAGTTCATGAAGAACCCGCTCTTCTTCGACATGGAGCGCGTCGAGGTGCTGCGCGGACCGCAGGGCACAACATTCGGTCGCAACGCTTCCTCCGGCCTGGTGCACCTGATCAGCAAGCGTCCGACGTTCGACAGCGGCGCTGGCGTCATTGCCGAAGTCGGTACTCAGGACACCCTGAATCTCGAAGCCTTCGTCAACGGCGGCATCACGGAAAATCTCGCCGGCCGATTTGCGGCGCGACTGCAGTCCCACGGCGGCTGGACGGAAGACACGCGTTTCGATCGCGATCTCGGTGCCGAGGAAGCGACCGCGTTTCGTGGTTCGTTGCTCTGGACCCCGTCTGAAACGGTACAGGTGTACCTGAAGGCGGAATACAACGAGGACGACGACGACAACCCGTCCATTCGTAAAGGGCGCGACTGCACCATTGCCTACCAGGGCGACTTTCCGCAGCCGAGTATCGTCGGCGCGCCGCAGCCTGGCTGGACCCAGTTCCCGAACTGGTTCGATTCCTGCGATCCCTGGGAATCCACGATTTCGTCCAGCAGCACGTCGCTGGGTCGTTTCTTCCTGACGCGTGAACTCACGAACCTGACTGCCGAGGTCGTTTGGGACATTAACGACGACATCACGCTGACCTCGGTCACCGGCTACATGGACGGCGAGAGTGACTATCTGATCGACACCCACGGTGGCCCGAACAACTCGATGTTCCAGTCGACGCAAAACGAGGCCGACCAGTTCAGCCAGGAATTCCGGATCGACAACCACGCCAGTGGCGGTCAGCTGCGATGGCTGGCGGGCCTGTACTATCTGTCTGACGACCAGGCTCGTGATGACCAGAACATCTTCTACGTCGATGACGCCGTTGGCGATCCGCAGGCCGCAAGCGGTTTCCGACCGGAGGGTCGAGACGTAAAAGTTACGACTAACGAGACGACGTCGATCGGCATCTTCGGCGACATCGCCTACGACTTCTCCGACGTGTTGACCGGTTCTCTCGGCTTCCGCTACAGCGATGATGAGAAGGACTACACCGCCGCTCACTTTGGCTGGGGCTGGGGTGGCCCGATCGCGGCGCTGTCAGACCTGGATGCCAATGGCAATCGCATCAACGGCTGTGTATTTGGCCCCAGTGGTCCGCCGGATTTCGGCGATCGCTTCTGCGGTTCGCCCGACGACCCGGTGGGTTTCGTAACGCCAGTGCCCGCGAGCAACAGCTGGGACAACACGAGCTTCAAGGCTTCGCTCGAGTACTCACTGGCGGATGACAAACTCATCTACGGTTTGATTTCGCAGGGCTACAAGACCGGCGGCTTCCAGCCGGAGGCAGCGAACCCGCTGGATGCGACCGTCCCGTTCGACGAAGAGACCGTCACGAACTACGAACTTGGCTTCAAGGGTGATTTCGGCGATCGCTTCCGCCTGAACGCAACGGCCTTCTTCGCAGACTACGAAGACCTGCAGCTGTTCCTGTTTGAGAACTCCCCGACCGGTGACTTCACTCAGGTTGTCCGTAATGCGGCCAACGCCGAGATCAGTGGTCTCGAGGGTGAGTTTATCTGGCAGCCGACGGATCAGCTGCGCTTCAGCGGCAGCTTCGCCTTCATCGATTCCGAGCTGGTGGATGCATTCCTGGACCGCGACGAAGATCCCAACACGCCGCCGGATGACTTCAGCGGCACGCGTCCGGACAACACGCCCGAGTGGACCGGAACGTTCGTAGCGAGCTACGACATCCCGCTGCAGTCCGGCGCGGTCATCTCTCTCCGCGGCGACTGGCGCGGCAGCAGCGATGTCTTCGACGACATCGGCGAGAACCCGGATCGACGACACTTTTCGTACAACCTCTTCGGTGCACGGGCGACGTACTACTCTGCTGAAGGCAACTGGTCACTGGCGCTGTGGGGCCGCAACCTCGGCGAGGAAGACTACACGGTCAACGTTGGTCCGGCTCAGCCGAACTTGAACCAGCTGAACTTCATGTACGGTATGCCGCGCATGTACGGCGCAACGTTCACCTACAACGTGGGTAACTGATCGACCCCCTGTGGGCGGGAGTTATTCCCGCCCGGTTTTAAAGCCGGAGATGCCGCAGGCGTCTCCGGCTTTCTTATGCCTGCGTGTCCGTTGTGTTCGCAGACCTGCCCTCGAGGCATCGTTCGACGCTCTCATTGAAGGCCGCCAGCGCACCCTCAAATCGGCCGAATGTCAGGTGCGAATTCGCGCCCGACGCAAGCCCGGACTGTATCCCGGCGGCAATGTCGAAGTCTTCGATCAGGGTCTCGAGGGTTATCGCGTGATTCCTGGACCAGTGGCCAATGTCCGTTTCATCCTCAAGCCGATCTGCCGGCGCGAATGTGCTCAGGCGAATATGCGTGGACGATTCGCTGAGCGGCTCCATCCGGATCCAGACGAAGTGGTCCGACTGGATCAGGAACTGATTCAGGGGGAATACGCTAAGCAATACCTGTGCGTGATCGAGCAGACGCCAGGTGTCCTCGGGTTGTGTCTCGAGTTCCGCCAGGGAGCGCTTTGCGAGGATTGAGCGCATGTGCGGTCCGAGGCTCCGGTACGTCGACAGGTTGTCAGTAAAGTACGGGCCAATTGTGTCCCGGTGCGCAACTCGAAAATGGTATGCCTCGATGCCTCCCTCAACCAGCACTTTCCAGTTCGCAGGGCAGGTCAGCTCGTTCGTGTGCACAAGGCGGTAATCCGCGGCGCCAAGCGCATCGACGTCTGGCGCAAGACCATGAAGGCCCGCATCGATGTCGGGCGCCTCATCACTGTCGGCACTAACCCAGATCCATCCGTAGCGTTCTGCGCACCCCAGGCGCTTCAGGCCCATGCTGCTGCGGTCGAGGTTGGGGAATCCCTGTTTTTCATGAGGAACGCCAATCAGCTCACCCCGATTGCTGAACGTCCATGCGTGATACGGGCAGGTGAATCGGTGTTGGCAACCGTTCTGTTCCTCCACGAGTCGGCTGCCACGATGGCGACACACGTTCAGAAACGCGTGGGGCGCGCCATCGGCGTCGCGGGTGAACAGGACAGGGAGACCGGCGACACTTCGCCGCAGGAATGATCCCGGCTCAGGAAGCTCGCTCGCATGTGCGGCCGGCTGCGGGGTCGTCCGCATGATCAGGTTGCGCTCCTGCCTGAACCGCTCCGGGTCCAGGTAGATCTCGACGGGACTCGAGCTCACAGATTCCACGAGGTACGCCGATTTCTGCGATCGCAGCGCCAATAGCTCCTTCGTCAGTTCGATCTCCGTGTCCCGATCCATCTCGTGATGACTCCGCTGCTTACCATTTGGTAAGCACATGGTCACTTACCAAATGGTAAGTCGTCAAGTATGATCAGACCGGGATCTCGGGAAGTGACATGTCGGATACACGTGAACGGTTCATTGAAGCGGCAACCTCGGCTTTCGCTGACCGAGGCTTCTATGGGACGAGTATTGCCGCGATTGCGGATGCGCTTCCGTACACGAAGCAGGCGTTGTTGCATCATTTTGGCAGCAAGGAAAGGCTCTATGCCGAGGTCCTGAAGCGAATTTCCGACAGGCTGATGCGCGAGATGGACGGCTTTGGCGCGAAAGCTTCCGATCCCCGCCAACGACTCGAGGATACCTTCATCGGCTTCTACCGATCGGCCCTGGAGCATCCCGATGACACACAGCTCCTGATGCGCGAGTTGCTGGACAACAAGCGTCGTGCGCGGGTGTCGCGCACCTGGTACCTGAAGGCTTTTCTGAAAACGCTGACAGCGAGGGTGCGGGAGGCGTCCCCCTCAGGATTCCGCACGCAACAGGCGGCGCTCGCCTTCGCCTACCAGGTGCTGGGAGCGATCACGTACTACGTTGTTTCGGGACCCACGCTGAGACAGATGTTCGGCAAGTCTGAGTACACGAAGCTGCGTTCGCGCTACGAAGCAGAGCTTCGAGCGCTTATCGCTGCACGGCTGGGCCGTTAACCTGTGGCGACCTTGCTGTCCGCCGCTGGCTGGGCGAAGGCCTTGCCTGCAATCGCATAGACGACAGCAAGCACCGCAAGCGCAGCACTGCCGACGCGGAAAACCTGGAACGGATTAGCGGGGTCGACAAACGGCTGGATGATGATCGGACCGGCGAACTGCCCGAGGAACATCGCGGTGGTGACCAGGCCAACGCCAAACCCGCGACGGGCGGGAGACACAACGCTGATGATCCACGCGCTCTGGTTCGGGACGATCAGCCCAAAGCCGAGACCGGCAATCATGATGCCGACAACAACGACCGCGTAACTTGGCGCGTAGCCGATTACCAGGTAGCCGACACTCATCGCGGCAAAAATCATCGCGAACACACTGACGTAGCTGAAGCGGGTCTTGAAAGCGCCGTACTTGAACGCGATTGCCGCGCTCACCGTGTTGCCAATCGCAACCGTCAGCCCGGTGTAGAAGTTCGACAGCTGGAAGGCGTCCGACAGGAAGAAATTCATCTGAACGACGGAAATGTAGAAGAGCACCGAGGCAATGAATGCACCCGCGAAGGGTTTCGCCAGGTCGAATACCGACGTCGACTTGACGTTATCGCTGGCTGCTTTCGAGGCCCCGGGTTGACGGGACTCGCTGATTGCCCAGATGGCGCCGGGCAGGGCGACGAGTGCCAGCGCGTAGGCGAGAAACGGAACCGAAAAGTTAATACTCGCCAGGTAGCCGCCGAGCAGCATGAAGACGATGCCGCCCATCTTCATTGCAGAACCCTGCAGTCCCAGGAAACGCGCCCTTGCCTCGCCTTTGAAGAAGTCGCCGGCCATCGTGACCGTCGAAGTCTTGATGCCGGCGACACTCAGACCCAGGAGCGCGCGGCCGACGAAATGCCCGGTAAAGGTCGTGGCGAAGAACCCCGACATCCCGCTGATTGCAAACAGAAGCAGTGACCCGATCAGTAGAGGTTTGCGACCCACGTTGTCCGCGAACCAGCCGGTGAGTGGCGCGCTGGCAACGATAAACAGTGCCGGGATGGACAGCATGATGAACTTCACCAGGAAGTTCACGTCGCCCTGACCCGGAAGGAAGTCGAACAGCAGGAGTATCCACTGCGCCAGAGGTTCCTGATCCACCTGATCAGAAAGGGCGACGGCAATGTCCTTCATCGCCGGTGCAACGAGGGGCGTGGCCAGTAGCGCCAGCGCTGTCGCCATCAGGATAGTGATCGTGCCCTGATTCGACAGTTCGGGTGTGGCGTCCGCATCTCCTGCGGTGTTCGGTTCAGCCATGGGCTTCGCCCCTCATTCGGTGTGGCTTCTTGTCTCCGGTCCTCGACCGGTCTGACGGCTACGCGTTCGCCGCAGCAGCCGTGGAGTGACGTACCCAGGTCATATC
>CAZMEA010000040.1:13146-15855 GCA_964565135.1 uncultured Woeseiaceae bacterium | reverse complement strand
TTTAGGTTTGAGAATTGTTCGAATAAGTTGGCTACTTCATGGGCGGCGGTTTGAAAACCAGCCCTTCGCTTTCAAGCTGCGCCTGCGCCTCGGCCTCTCTGGCCAGTGCTCTCTGAACCGACGGCCGTGCCTCCATTCGCTCGGCGTGCCCCTGAAAGTTCGCGAAGGGTTCGACGTCATAGCTTGCGCCCTGGCAGCGCCAGAATATCCAGTACAGGTAGGCGTCGACGACGCTCCATTCGTCGCCGTACCACCATGGCTGGCTGGTGAGGCGCTCGTCGATCAGGCCGAAATACTCGTTCATTGCCTGCGACGCTTTTTCCCAGACAGTCCTGGCGGCGTCTTCGCCGGCGAAAAAGTGCGGCATGCGGATTCGGGTGACGATCGGGTGCAGCGTCGCCGAACAGAAACTCAAATCGGCCAGCTGGCGCACCCGGCCCAGGTCGTCCTTGGGCTTCGGTAACAACCTGGCATCCGGGTAACGCTCATTCAGGTATGTCAGAATCGCCACGTTTTCCGTCAGGGGCTCGCCATCCACAACGAGTGTCGGTACCTTCCCCTTGGGATTAATCTTCTTGAACTCAGGCGACTTGTGCTCGCCCCGCATAAAACGAATCAGAACGGTCTCGAATGTCTCGCCCGTCTCTTCCAGTGCTATGCACGGGACTCGGCCGCAGGTTCCGGGGGCCATGTAGAGTTTGATGTCAGTCATTGTTGGCGATTCTCGCTTTAGGAAATGTCGAGCACGCGCTCGATTTGCTGCCTGTTTTCAACGCCGCCTGCGCTCATGATGCCCAGATATTTTGGATCGAGATGATCTGTAATCGCGTCATAGTTGCTACGTTGGCGCGATGCTTCGAGCCATTTCTCGATTCGAGGGCTTTCCGACCAAAACCAACTCAGGCCCAGGTGTTCCAACCGCAACACGTACGGAAGCATTGTTACGTCAGCGAGTGAATAGGTCTCGCCGGCGATCCAGGTCGCGCTTTCCAGCGCTTGTTCCATGGAGTTGATGACTTTTTTGTAGTGCCGCAAGGCGGCGTCGACGCCCGGTGCATTCAGTCCCTGTTCGACAAGCGTCCGAACGTGGTTTCTGCGTTTCTCATCCGGCATCTTCGCGTAGTGTGCTTCGAGCTTGTCGGGTTCAAGGGTGGCGAGTTGCTTACGAAACGCCAGGGCAAAGCTGGTAAGCCCGCACGTGTCGTGCAGCCCCGCATCCGGCAGGATCATCCATTGCAGCATCTTCGCGCGATGAAGTGCTGTGTTCGGTGTCAGCGATGGTTCGCCGAACACGTCTTCAAGGTAGGAAATTATTACGGTTGATTCGATCACTACGTTTCCGTCGTGAACAATCGTAGGCACAACTGCCTTCGGATTGAGTTTCAGGTAGTCGGGTTTGAACTGGTCGCCGGCGCGAAGATTGAGATGGACTCGGTTATACGTCAGGTCTTTTTCGGCAAGTACCAGTCGAACCTTCTGCGCGCAAACGGACATATCGTTGTCGTAGAACTCAATCATGACTATCTCGTCGGTCAGAACCGGTCCAGGTCATTGGCGATCACGGTCTCGCCGTCAAAATGTTCGGTGATCTCCCCGATGTATCGATTGGCCATATCCTGGTTGGAGACGTTCGGTGACATGTGAGTGACGACGACTTTGTCGACGCCGGCTTTCGCTGCCATTTCACCTACTTGATTGGGGAGCACATGATGCGCACGCAAGTGCCACTCGATCCCCCTGATCTGTTGCTCGGGCGCGTTTGGATTGCTGCGTTTGACGTTTACCATGACCGCGTCGATGTCCATCATTTCGCTGATCAGCAGGTCGGCGTTCTTCGCCAGGTCCACCACGGCCGGGCTCGGTCCGGTATCACCCGTGTAAACAATCGTTCGATCATCAAGGTTGAATCTGAACGACAGCGACTTGGCCTTTTCCGGCAACCCACTCGCCTCGGGTATGCGAAAGTGCGTGTTTTCTGCGACCCGAACGGTTACGCCATCTCGCTCGATCGTGGCGCCATCGGCAACCTCGGTGACCTTCACGTTGGGACTCCACGATTGGCCGGGCATTCCGTACGCAGCCTGGGCTGCCGGCGCCATGGCCGCAATCAGCCCGTCGATGAATTCGCGCGTGCCGGGCGGACCGAAGATGTCCAGTGTTTGGCGGACGTTCAATTGCATGCGCAGACCCAGCACCGCCAGCATACCGCCAGTATGGTCGAAGTGGTTGTGACTGATAAACACGCCGTCGACGGACTGCAGGCGGATACCTGCCTTCGCTAGCTGGCCAATCACGCCATCACCGGCATCGACCAGATAAACATCCTCGCCAACAATCAGAGCATTGGCGGGTTGCGAGCGATCAGCTTCGGCAAGCGGGCCCGCCGCGGTTCCCAGTATGACGAACTCGTTTTCAACAGAGCCCGTATCTGCGTGGGCCGCGAAAGCGGCTGCCAACGTGGCTAGAATCAACAAGCGCATTGTTCTGATCTCCTGTTCAATTTTGTGCAGGCAACCAGGCCCGCACCGTACCGTCGTCGCTGACGATGATATCGACTGGCTCGAGGGAACGACCCAAGGCCGCACCCAGCAAACACTGACCGGTTTGAATGTCGAACTGGGCACCGTGCGCGCTGCAAACGATCCGCGTTCCGTCCGCGTTGAGATACGCGTCTTTGCGCCAGGGCAATGATGCCCCCTGATGCGGGCA
>CAZMEA010000040.1:0-13046 GCA_964565135.1 uncultured Woeseiaceae bacterium | reverse complement strand
TGTCGTCATGCAGATCCATGTCGGCGTCGTACTCCACGTGGGCCCCGACCGGGCTATTGAAGTACCAGAACCAGTTCGATCCAAAGATATGGCGGCCTGGCCCCCAGAAAGTCTCGTACCCTTTATTGGCGAATCGTCGCCCGGCTTGCATCAGTTCGGTTGGGCCGCCCATGTGAAACGTGAAGTGTTCACAGCCCTGCATGAAAGGTGGCGTCTGGATACAGAAGAGAGTGTGATGCTCCTGGCTGCCCGCGGGACGCATGAAGGGCCCTACGCCGGTAAACCTGTCAGTTGTGACAAATCCGAGGCGATCGGCATAGAACGCTTCGAACTTCTCCAGGTCTGGCACGAAATAGACGACGTGGGACAAGGACCGAGGTTTTGGATCAGCTTCAGGGTCTGCGCCAAGCTCGTTGGCCGGGCGCTGTGCCGGAGCACCTGGCGAGTTCACGGATTCGCCCGGCAACGAGAGTTCGCGGCGAACCGTTAACTGAAATCCGAGAGCGAAGCCAAGATCGTCGACGGTCTCGAGGGAGCCGTCGTCGAGTAGCGTCACCTCTCGGTCACGGCCGAGTTCGGCGGCGATCGCGTCCAGCGTTGCCTGATCAGCAACGCCGTAAAGGGTCTTTCGTAACATGCTCCCTGTCTCGAGCGCTGGCGGCAGAGATTCGTCGTCTTGCGGCTTGATAACGACAGAAGTGCCGTCCAGCGCCTCAAATCGGCCATCGCCGGTCGCGGC
The DNA here is from genome assembly GCA_964565135.1 of uncultured Woeseiaceae bacterium. GTDB lineage: Bacteria > Pseudomonadota > Gammaproteobacteria > Steroidobacterales > Woeseiaceae > JBFGFX01. The sequence continues at coordinate 12,307 of CAZMEA010000040.1, read as the reverse complement.
GAGACCATAGTCCGTAAAGTATTGCGCGCAGGCGTCGACGTCATCGACCCCAAACACGAGTGAATCCGGTCCGATAATGTTCACGTATTTCCCCCTGGAAGCGGACGCTCCTTCGATGATGACACCATTCCAATTGCTATAAATCCAATTGTTTGTTTTGATAGAAAATCAGTCGCAGAATTTATAGTGTAACGATGAGGCTAAGAGGGCTTGATCTGAATCTGCTCGTAGCACTGAACGTGCTGCTTGACGAGCGAAGCGTGTCGCGAGCGGCTGAGCGCCTGCACGTGAGTCAGCCGGCTGCCAGCGCCGCGCTCGGCCGGTTGCGGGACTATTTCAAGGATGATCTCCTTGTGCTGCACGGCAAACGCATGATTCCCACGTCGTACGCGGAAAGCCTCCAGCCTGAAGTCCGGCGGATACTCGGGCAGGTAGACGGCATGATATCGATGTCCGCAGAGTTCGATCCCCGGCAATCCGAGCGTGTTTTCCGGTTTATGGCGTCGGACTACATCACCACCGTTCTGCTGATTCCGCTGGCCTCAGAGCTGGAGCGGGTCGCTCCGGGGATCCGGATTGACGCACGGCTCCCGCACGATGCCACACGCGTCGAGTTCGAGCGCGGCGAGATAGATCTCATGCTCGTCCCGGCAGAATTTATGGTACCTCAGCACCCATCCGAGCTGGTTTTCGAAGAACCGCATGTCGTTCTGGGATGGGCTGAAAACCCGATTTTCGACCGCGAGCTTACCGATGATGACTTTTTTAACTCCACGCACGTCGGTGTCCGGATCGGGCCGGAGCGAGAAATGACGTTTACCGAGAAACATGTCGAGGCCCTGACCCGGGCGCGCGTTATTTCCGTGTTTGCGCCGAGCTTTTCCGTTGTGCCCTGGTTCCTGGTGGGGACGCACCGGCTGGCCGTTATGCAGGGACGGCTTGCTGAGACCTATAAGAGCGTCCTGCCCCTGCGCAGCGCGCCGCTGCCGTTTGAATTCCCGTCGATGAGGGTGATGGCGCAGTACCACTCGGCCCGTGCGGCTGACCAGGGATTGCTGTGGTTGCTCGATCGCTTGCGCGGCCAGGCCAAACAGATCGAAGAACCCGGAGCCGTCGTTTCCGGCGCTGTATCACGCGCAGAAGCATGAGAGTTTTGTATAGATAACCATAAAAACAATTAGTTTGGATGATATTTGCATTCGCGCTAGCGTGACTTCTCATTTGCCTTCTGGCGAATCCGCCAGTTTCTTCCCGGGGGGGTCTATGAAAGTCTCGAAGCTTGTTCGCATCGTCGGAGCAACCTTGTCATTGCTGTTTGCGAGCGCAACGCCTGCACTGGCCCAAGGCACATCGTCATCGGCAGAAGATGGCGACCGTGGATTGGAAGAGTAGGTGTCTTCTGACCAGGGTAAGCGCGTTGCCATTGTCGGAGCTGGGCCCGGAGGTGTCTCGGCTGCGTTGGCGATGCTGCGGCTTGGCTATGACGTGAAGCTGTTCGAGCGCCACCCTGAGCCACGGCCTCTGGGTGGCGCCGTTCTTCTGAGCGTGCCTGTTCTCGCTGTGCTGCGGTACTACGGCATCGACGTAGATAACTTTGGCAGCAAAACCCGGGTCGAGTTTCGTAATAACAAGGGGAAACTGCGAGCCGACCTTCCCTGGAATTCGAAGGTCGAGGAGGCGTTTGGTATTGAAGGGTGGCACTACGGAGTGCTGCGCAAGAGTGCTTTCGGGAAGATGCTCTCTGTACTGCCAGACGGAGTTATCCATCCCGATCGCGCATTCTCGCACTACACAGAGACCGACGATGGTGTGACCCTACACTTTGAGAAGGGCGACCCGGTAGATGCAGACATCCTGATTGGAGCAGATGGCATCCACTCGAAGGTCTCGCGACAGGCGTTTGGTGACCCAAAGCTGTTTCATATTGGATTGAGAGTCTGGCTGGCCTGGTGTGACCCGATCGACGACCTGCCCTCTGACCGAGGCGTGATCTCGCATTCGCACAAGTACCAGGCAAGCTACTTCCCGATGCTGCATGACGGTAACCCGGCGTTCGAATGGTGGGTCGTTGAACCGCGCAAGGAGAACGCACCCGAGCCGGATGATCCCAAATCCTACCTTCGCAACATTGTTAGCGACTTCGACGGACCGATACCGCGCCTCTTGGAGGTCACGGATTTCTCAACCCAGATTTTTCCATGGGACATCTACAATCGACCGTCGCTCAGCAACTATACAAAGGGCCGGGTGGCGTGCATCGGCGACGCTGCGCATCCGGTTTCCCCGTATGCGGCTTACGGCATGGGCATGGCGATCGAAGATGGCTACTTTTTGGCGAAATTTCTCGACGGCAAAGATCTGAGTGATCGCTCCGCGGTGCGGCAGGGCTTTGCGGATTTTGAGAAAGGACGCGTTGCCTACACGAACCACCATGTTGAATTCGCGCGGACGCTCGGCAACATCTTTCACAAGATGCCATACCCGTTAGCCAAACTTCGCGACTTCGTCTACGACCATACACAGGTACTGAGCAAACAGATTCAGAAGGACTACCTGGGTGATCAGGAAACGATGTGCCTATCGATGACAGAACTGCATCAGGTTTAGGAGTTATCGACGATGACATGCGCGGAAGTTGATTTTGATCCCTATGCGGACGATATGCTCGAGGATCCGTTCTCAGCGTATGAAGAGCTCCGGTCGCTTTCGCCAGTCATCAAACTGAAGAAGTACGACTGCTGGGCGGTCCTGGACTACGATCCGATCGTCGAAGTGCTGAACGATCCCCAGCGATTCTCGTCTGCGGCGGGCGTGGGTATCGACAATTTCAACAAGGTCGAGCCTTGGCGACCAAAGAGCATTATTCTGGAGACGGATCCTCCGGAGCACGATCGGGCGCGACGAGTCTTAACGCGCGTCTTGTCGCGACCTGCTATGGAGAAGATGCGCGTCGACTTCACAGCGGCGGCCAGGTCTCTCATTGATGAAGTCGCATCGCTAGGTGAGATTGATGGCGTAAGCGATCTCGCAGAGCGATTTCCATTGTCGGTGTTTCCTGATGCTGTCGGGCTCGTGAAGGACGGCCGGGACAACCTGCTTCCATATGGCATGATGGTGTTTAACTCGCACGGCCCCCGAAATCGCCACCGTGAAGAGTCAATGCAGGGAGCAGAATCAGTAACTGAATGGGTGCTGAATCAATGTTCCCGGGCGGCGCTGGCGCCGGGCGGCCTCGGGAGCCAGGTTTACGAGGCCGTAGAGACGGGCGAAATCACTGAGCACGAGGCGGGCATGCTGGTTCGGTCCCTCCTGAGCGCGGGACTGGATACAACAATGAACGGCATCGCGAGCGCGCTGTATTGTTTCGCGAGTTTCCCTGAACAATGGCAGGTACTTCGAGAAAACCCGAAACTGGTGCGCAGCGCGATTGACGAAGTACTGCGCTTTCAGGGTGCGGTCACGAACTTCTTTCGGACTACAACCAAGGATGTGACGCTGGCAGGTGTTTCGATCCCGGCAGGGGAGAAGGTCCTGGTGTTATTCGCTGCCGGCAATCGAGATCCGAAGCGCTGGGACACGCCGACCGAATTTAGGGTCGAGCGCGATGCAAGGGGGCACCTTGGCTTCGGATCCGGGGTCCACAGGTGCGTGGGCCAAATGGTTGCTCGCCTCGAGCTAGAGATCGTACTCACGGCGCTGCTGGAGAAGGTGGAGCGTTTCGAACTGACCGGCGAGCCGACGATAAGACTCAACAACTCACTCAGAGGGCTCGCGACACTGCCTCTCAGGCTCGCACCTTTGGGACAGCAAAGGAACCTATAAAGAAAACTGATCGTTTTCATCAATACAAACAATTCGAACTATATCAAAACTGGTGTTCTCATGTTCAGCATCGGGGCGCAGCGCCTCGAGAACGCGACACGAATTGAGAACGCTCCGGGGGGGATTCAAATGAAAACTATTCAGTGGCAGTTGCTCGTTGCAGTCTGCCTAGGGTTGACCAATATCTGCTCCGCCGAGGCTCAGGATAACGAGACGTCAGATGGGGCTCGTACACTTGACGAAATCACCGTGACGGCGCAGCGCGTGGAACAGAACCTGCAAGATGTACCAGTTAGTGTAACTGCCGTCTCGGGAAGTGAGCTAGCAGAGCGCAATATTAATGAACTGACCCAGCTAACACTGGCTGCGCCGACCCTTCAGGTCGGTCAGGACAACACCTTTGCCATACGTGGAATCGGGTCCCAGATCTTTAGTCAAACCACCGATCCCAGTGTCGCGTTTTCTCTGGACGGAGTTAACTTGGGCCGCAACGGGCTGTCCAGGGTAATTCTGACGGATATTGTCTCTGTTGAGGTTCTCAACGGTCCCCAAGGGTTGTTGTTTGGCAAGAATGCTTCGGCAGGATTGATCAACATGACAACGGCCCGGCCGAATCTTGATGAGGTGAGTGGCTCGATTGGACTTGAGTATCTGGTGCGCGATACGACACCGGACGATGCTTCGGGCCGTGTGCTGCGGGCCATTTTTAATACGCCTGTCGGTGATAACTCCGCGTTCCGTATCAACGCGAGCTACTCAGATCAGGATTCGATCGTCCGGCAGCTGTTTCAATCGGATGATAGAAAAGACCTCGACATAGAGCGTTGGGGCATTAAGGCCAAATATCTGTACGAAAAAGGCCCTCTGAGTGTCTATCTGATTGCAGATATCAACGAAAGCGCTGGAACGGGTGGGCGTTACTCACGTACCTATCGGACGGTCGATCCGAACAGTGAGCTCGTGGCCACATTTGAGGCCGACGGTATCGTCCCGAGCGAGGACAATCTCATCAACAGCTTTGACGGTGACCATTTCAACGATGAAGAGACCGGCGGAGCGCAGGCAACGATAGCCTATGAGCTCGATAGCGGCATGATTATCGAAAATATCGCGGCTTGGCGCTATTTTGATCTGGACGAGAATCTGGCCAACGACTTTCACAGTGATCCTGGCATCCTGAGTAACGTCAACAAAAACAATTACACACAGTTTTCGAACGAGCTGAGACTTGTGTTCCCGGGCAGCGACAGTTATTCCGGTCAGGTCGGGCTGTTTTACTTCACGTCTACCAATGACATCGTTGACAACATCGATATCCAAACCGGGCCTCCACCTTTTGTTGCTGTTGGATTTCCTTTTTGTGTAGGAGCGGTTGCAGAGCCAGGTCCACCACCGGCTTGTAACGTAAGCAACGACTTTTTCCTGGGCGGTGACTCTGATACCGAGTTTGTAAACGACAGTTATGCTGCATTCGGTCAGTTTGATTTCTTCCTCAGCGATCGATTCACAGCAACTCTCGGTGCGCGAGTTACTCGAGATAAGGTGACGTCTGATGTTGTTCAGGGACAGAGGAACTACTTTGTGTTTCTCGCCCCACGCGCCACTGTAAAAGAGTCAATAAGCAATACAAATTTCAGCTGGAGAATCGCTGGGGCTTACGATCTAACAGATGATTCGATGGCCTACGCGTCCCTTAGCTCTGGATACAAAGGACCAGGTTTCAATACCGATTTTCTGGATATTCCTGAAGTGCCCTTTGCCGTTCAGGACGAAGTATCGACCACCCTGGAAGTGGGCTACAAGAGTACGCACTGGGATGGCCGCATGACCTTTAACGTTTCTGCGTTCAGAACAGAGTTTGATGACTATCAGGCGCAATCATTCAATCTCGACGCTCAGGGCTTCATTATTCAGAACGCCGCATCTGTAACCTCTCAGGGCGCTGAAGTCGCCTTGAGCGCTTTGTTGTCGGACAAATTTTCGGTCTACTGGGATCTTGCGCTTCTCGACTCAACCTTCGACGAGTTTACCGAAGCCTCATGTGCTCCTGATTCTCCCTGCGGCCCTACAGATCTCTTCTGGGATGCATCGGGTGAGCCAACGCCGCTCGCCAGCGACGTGACAACGTCTTTGCAAGGGTTATACGAAACCGAGTTTTCGAACGGGCTTGAAGGATTTGTTCAAGGCAGTATTTACTATCGTTCAGAAATGGCATTCGGGGTTGGCTCTCCGGCTCGTACACTTGGAGCTATTACAACTGTCAATCTCAGTGCCGGTATCCGATCGCAGAATGGATGGACGGCTACGTTGTTCTGCAAGAACTGTACAGATGAGTTGGCGCCAACAGGCATCGCTTTCGATCCCGGCGAGAACAACAGTGGTCTGGTGTCAGTCAACCAGACATGGGGACTTGACTCGGTTCGCGCTATTGGCCTGACCTTGGGTAGACAGTTTTAACCGTTTGCTAAGTCTGTATCGGTAAAAAAAGAAGGCCAGCTTCTCTTGCTGGCCTTTTTTGTTTGCGTGGTCATACTTGCTGGATTTGGTGTTTCGCACCATCAATCTGGATAGAGGAATTCGTTTGAAAACACTCAAGCTGAAATGGGCTGCGGCAGTTGTTTTGTCTGCGATCGCGTTTGGCTGCATGTCAACAACCGAGCAGCCTGAGACTTTGGGCCGTCCCAACATCCTGTTGATTGTGTTTGAGGATTTGAGTCCCCGGCTTGGCGCTTATGGGGATGACATTGCTCACACGCCAACGCTGGATCAATTGGCAAACGAGTCGATAATCTACGACAACGCGTTTACTACCGCAGGTGTCTGCGCTCCAAGCCGGGCCGCATTAATTACAGGGCGTTACCAGCAGTCTCTGGGTGCTCAGCATATGCGTACCTTTAACGCTTACGGTGCGCCAGGTCCGGCTGGAAACTACTACGCTGTGCCGCCTGTCGGCATAAGAGCCTTTCCTGAGCTGTTGCGTGAGGCGGGATACTACACGCTAAATCTCAATATAGACGGTGAGCGAGGCAAAACCGACTATCAGTTCGGTGAGCCCTTTACGATCTGGGACGATGACAGCCCTGCTCACGCTTGGCGTGAACGCGATATTAGCAAGCCGTTTTTCTCAATGGTTACTGTGATGCAAACGCATGAGAGTTTTCTATGGCCCATTGACCCGCCGGCGAATAACCCGGCGGGAGAGTACTTTGCCAAACGTAACCGTGCGCAGCTCGCTGGCCAAGTTCTCCACGTGTCGCCTGACGACGTCAAGGTGCCAGCCTATCTGCCGGACACTCCGGCTGTTCGGCGAGATCTCGCACAGCAGTACAATAATGTTTCTCACGCCGAACTGATGGTTGCTGATCTGCTGGATCAGCTTGAGCAGGATGGTCTGGCGGATGACACCATTGTCATCGTGACAACGGATCATGGTGATGGCCTGCCAAGAATGAAGCGCTCATTGTATGACAGTGGCATACATGTGCCTCTGATGATCCGATTTCCGAACGGCGAGGGAGCAGGCACCCGCCGTGACGAGTTGATCAGCTTTGTCGACTTGGCGCCGACCATTTTGTCGTGGGCGCGCGCTGAAGTTCCCGAGCACCTTGATGGGCGTGCTTTTGTCGGTGTGGTTGATGGTCCTCCGCGTGACTATGTGTATGCCGCAATGGATCGACATGATGAGCTGCCTGACCGTACTCGTGCGGTGCGAGATCAGCGCTATAAGTACCTGTACAACTATTCACCTGAGCATGCTTTCTTCCGGCCGCTAGCGTTTCGTGATGCTTTGCCCTCCATGCAATCTATCTGGCAAGAGTATGAGTCTGGACGCCTGAGCCCGGAACAAGCGCAGTATTTCAGTGAGATGCGACCCGCCGAAGAGTTGTACGACACTGACAATGATCCCGACGAGGTGCACAACCTTGTTGATGACCCTGCCTACAACGACGTGTTGGAGCGAATGCGTTCAGCCTATCGGCTGTTTGAATCTGAGGTCGAAGATTGGTCGGTCAGTTCTGAAGCTGTCATGGTTGCTGAGATGTGGCCGGAGGGCGTGCAGCCTGTTACTGAACCACCCGTTTTCGAAATCATACAAGGTCAGTTGCAGCTGTATTCTGAAACGGAAGGAGCATCGATCGGCTACCGTATTCAAGGCCGTTCACAGTGGCAGCTCTACAGCAAACCGATCGAATTATCTAATGAACACATTGAAGCCAAAGCTGTTCGTTACGGCTATCAGGAAAGTGATATTTCAGTTTTTATACCCGAGTAGCGCGGGCTGAACACTTGATTGGTTGGGAATATACGATGGCAAGAAACATCAACGCATTTGGTTTGGCAGCAATGGCGTCAGGGTTTGTGCTGATAACAGGTTGCCAGTCAAACCACACGGGCGAACAGGACGCTGCCCAGTCATGGGTGCAGCCTGAACTGTCGACTCGATCAGTTGAGATACTTGAACATGAGGGATTCCGCTTTCGCGATCTAAATAAAAATGAAAGCCTGGATCCGTATGAAGACTGGCGCCTTTCTTCAGGCGAGCGGGCCGCCGATCTTGTTGGTCGCATGACGCTTGAAGAGAAGGTTGGACAACTCGCGCATGGCAACATCTGGCCAAACGCACCGTTTGGTGCGCCGGCAACGGCTTTCGATCTGGATGACGCAGAGGATGTGATGTCAGAACATCAGATCACTGCCTTCATTCCTTTTGTGACTCTGAACTACCTTGATTTCGTGGGTCAGAACAATGCGATTCAGGAGATGGCCGAAAAGGGTCGGCTCGGTATCCCGGCGACAATCAGCACAGATCCGCGACATCACTTTATGACCACGATTGGCGCCAGCACATCCGGAGAAGGATTTTCGCAGTGGCCTGAGCCGCTGGGCTTTGCTGCGCTGGACGATGCGGAGCTCATGCTGCAATTCGCCAGGATTGCGGCAAGCGAGTACCGTGCGACGGGCTTCAGTCAGGCGTTGTCACCGCAGGCGGATCTCGCAACCGAGCCACGCTGGACGCGGATCTATCACACGTTTGGTGAAGACCCTGAAGTTGCCGCACGCATGGTCGGTGCCTACATCGAGGGTTTTCAGGGCGCCAGAGACGGCGTGCGTGCGGGTCATGTGTCAACGGTTGTCAAACACTGGGTAGGCTATGGCGCAGCCAAGGACGGACTCGATAGTCACAATTACTACGGTCGGTACGGTGACCTGGAGGAGAGAGACCTGGCCCTCCATGTCGAGCCGTTCGTGGCAGCTTTTGACGCTGCTGTCAGCGGCGTGATGCCGGCGTACTCAATCTTCGAAGGGTTGACGGTGAATGGTCAGCCTGTCGAATCAGTAGGTGCCGCCTACAGCGAAGTATTGATCAAAGGCCTGTTGCGAGGAGAACACGGTTTCGATGGTGTCATCCTGTCCGATTGGGCGGTTACCAACGATTGTCCCGATCCGTGCAAGAACGGTCGAGCGCCCGGTGAGTACCCGAATCCGGACACTGAAGTATCGACAGCATGGGGTGTTCTCGATTTAACCCGCCCCGAGCGATTTGCCCTCGCGATGAAAGTGGGGGTCGACCAGTTTGGCGGTGTCAACGACACGGGACCGATACACCAAGCGGTGGAACAAGACCTGATTACAGAAGACCGTATTGACGAATCAGTACTGCGAATTCTCGAAAAGACTTTCGCGGTCGGTCTGTTTGAGGCGCCGTTTGTCGACGCAGCTCATGCAAAAAGTACGGTAAACACAATGGACAGCCAGGCGTTGGCGCTCGAAACCCAATCGCGTGCTCTGGTTGTGCTGAAACGAGATACCGAGGACCGTCTGCTGACCGAGTCCGGCCAGAAAGTATTCCTTAAGAATTCGCAGGAGTCTGTCCTCGAAGATGCGGGATTTAGTGTGGTCAGCGAGATTGCCGAGGCTGATGTTGCCATTGTCCGGCTTACGGCACCTTACGAAACGCTGCATCCGAATTACTTCTTCGGCATGCAGCAGCACGAGGGCAGCCTGGCCTTCGATCCGGATGGCGAGGAAATGCGGATGTTGAGGGCGCTTGACGAGTCCGGTGTCAGAGTGATCGTTGACATAGCGCTCGATCGTCCCGCAATTCTGACGGATGTCGCCGACATTGCCGATGTACTTATCGTAAATTTCGGTGCCAGCGATCTTGCTCTGTTGCGTGCACTCGATGGCACTGTACCGCCCGAAGGCCGACTGCCGTTCGAGCTGCCGTCCTCTATGGAGGCGGTTGAACGGCAAAACTCCGGGCGTCCTGCCGACTCTGAGGGTCCTCTTTACCCGCTGCACTACTCAGCGAACGAAGAAGGCAAGTGACGTCATTCGTCATAAGGTTGGCCACCTTGGCGGTTGCGACACTGGCAGCTGGAGGCGTACTGGCACAAGATGTCGAGAAGCCGGAACGCTCTGCTCCCGCTCCGCCGGTTCCCGCGCCGTCACCCAATGCCGAGTCCATCCCGCTATACGATGATACAGGCGACGAGAACCATGAGCAGTGGGAGACGTTCTTTAGTCAGCTCATCGTACGCAATGTGAACAAACCGTCGATCTATCCCGTTCTGCCGGAGTCGGCAAATCGCAATGGCAAAGCAATTCTCATTCTTCCGGGCGGGGGCTATCAATTCGTATCGATGCAGAATGAGGGATTCCCTGTTGCTGAGCGGCTTGCCGAAGCCGGATATACGGCATTCATTCTCAAATACCGTACACGGGATACGCGTCGGGCGCCTGCTGAGTTTCTTGAAGATGCAGGCAAGGTGTTTCGCGGACTTGGAACCACGCGACTACAAGGTTTCCAGCCGGCCGTCGACGATCTCCACGCCGCGATTGACCGCGTTCGTGAACTGTGTCCTCTTTTTGGATGCGAAGGTAATGACATGAGTATCGCTGGGTTCTCTGCTGGCGCTCGCACGGTGATCAGGGCTCTCGAAGATGCGGAAGATGCGCCTGGTGCTGTTAACGTGGCACTCGTCTATCCACCCATGCTCGACCCCATTGCGACCAAGCCAGCGTTTCCGCTATTTTTGGTTGCCGCACAAGATGACCCGCTGTTCAGGCAAGGCGGGTTCACGTTGGCGGATGCCTGGGTCCGTATGGGAGGCTCTATCGAGTTCCACCTTTACAATGCCGGTGGGCACGGTTTTGGGGCGAGTGTGACTGGCAAGACCAGCCAGAGCTGGCTCGATGCCTACATCGCCTGGCTTGCCGAGCAGCTCTTCTAGTTGGCGCGTATTCGCGCCTCGTTTTCCTCGAATCCCTCTGTCAGCATAGGGAGGATTTTCTCCTTTTCGGGGCCGTCCTCGAGGAAGTGCTCCAATCGCTCCGGGTCGTTTTCGTCGCGAATCCAGCGATCAGGAAATTCTGCAGCATCAGGCGACCTGTCAGAACGAAACACGGCACCCTGGTTGTACTTGTAGGTGAACGGCACATTGGCGCGGCCGTCGCCCCGGTCGAGCGCATCGTGCAAACGTCGCTGCAGGTCGAGGCGTACTTCAAGATGCTCCGCTGACGCGATCAGGTTATTGGTCTCGCCGGGATCGTTTTCCAGATCATAAAGAGCGTCGGTGTCCCAAACTCCGTGCAAGCGGACGTATTTCCAGCGTCCATCGCGAATTGCAAACTGTGTTGGGGTATGCGGGTAATTGAACTCCCAGAAGTACTCGTAGATGACCTCATCACTCCAATCCGCCATGCTGCCGTCGAAAAAGGGAACCAGGCCTCGGCCCTCGAGTGGGTCCTTCGCTGACCCGTTAGCAAGATCTATCAATGTCGGCGCAATGTTGAGCATCGAAACCGAAGACGCCTCAGTTTCTCCGCGTCTGGTGATGCCAGGGCCCGCGATGATCAGCGGTATTCGCATAGATTCTTCAAACGCATTGCGTTTGTCGATGAGACCGTGTTCGCCAAACAAGAATCCGTTGTCGGAGAGCAGTACGATGTATGTATTGTCTGCCTGCTTACTGTTTTCCACCCATTCGATTATCCGCCCGAGACTGTCGTCAACAGCGGACAGCGTTTCGTAATAGTCGCGGCGATACTCCACGAGAGAGAGTTCGGTGTGATACGGATAGTCGGTCCCATGCCAGCTATTGCGCTGATTCTGAACCCACATCGGCTCGGACTTCATGTCGTCGAGACTTGGGGTTACATCCACGATATCGACGTCATTGTATGAACCCAGATGGCGCTCGGCGGGCTCGAAGAACGCATGCACCGCTTTGTGGCCAAGGTAGAGCATGAATGGTTCCGGTGTTTTCTCCTGACTCTCGAGCCATTCCAGCGCGTAGTCGGTAAGTTCATCCGTTATGTAGCCGCGCTGTGCAACTTCTTCGCCGTCGATGTTCAGCATTGGCGGTTGCCCAAAGCGGCCAACCGGATAGTAAAAGCCCTGGCCAGCGAAGCTGACCCAGCGATCGAACCCTGGCCGGGGCGCGGCGTTGTCACCGCCCATATGCCATTTGCCGATCAATGC
>CAZMEA010000039.1:0-15879 GCA_964565135.1 uncultured Woeseiaceae bacterium | reverse complement strand
GGCAGAAGCATCTGCCCGTGCTTCGCGAGGCGCAGGGCCGAGTCTACTTCGCGGGCGACTACATAAGTGGCATTCCCGGCTGGCAGGTCGGCGCGATCGAGTCTGCCTGGACGCAGATCGAGAAAATCCACGCCCGCGCCACGCAGAGCTGATTAGCGTCAATGCACGACCAATAAACGGCCCGCTCTGCGGGCCGTTTTCTTCTACCGCGATCGACTAGTAGCGGCGCGCCATACCAATTGATACCGGCGCCGTCGGCTCGAAGCCGAACTTCGCATACAGGGCCGGCGCCCCCTCATCGGCGATCATCGAAACATAGGCGGTTTCCGGCGCGTGCTCCTCGAGGTAATCCACCAGGGCCTGCATGATGCGCGTGCCCAGCCCCCGGCGCTGGTAGTCCGGATGTACGGCAATATCCACGACTTCGAAGTTGCAGCCGCCGTCACCGATGATCCGCCCCATACCCACCAGCTGCCCGGCATCTCGCATGCAGACGCCGAACAGCGTGTTCGGCAATCCCTTCTGCGCGGCAACAAGGGCTTTCGGACTGAGGCCAGCCGCCCGTCGAAGGTCGCAATACTCATCAGCATTGGGTATAGAAGACTCAAGTTTCAGATTGCTCATGGCGGCCGCCTTGCTTGCACAGATATTCAGAGTACCGATTTCCGCAGCACATGTTGCGTTTCTCCTGTTCGGCTTGGCGCTGTCACCCTTCCCGGCTGACGCACAGCCATCACGTGACCTCTCCGACATATTCGCCGATGCCGGCGTTACTGGCACCTTCGTCGCTATCGATACCCGCGGCGAGGTGCTGCACATACACAATCGGGAGCGTGCGCAGGAACCACTGTCGCCTGCGTCGACCTTCAAAATTCCAAATACGCTGATCGCACTGCAGCGCGGGCTGGCCGACGTCGATAACACGCGATTCCGTTGGGACGGCACCGATCGGGGTGTTACTGCCTGGAACCAGGACCATTCACTTCGGTCAGCGTTTCAGGCGTCTTGCGTCTGGTGCTACCAGCAGATCGCTCAGCGCGTGGGGCGCGATGCCTATCTGGCTGACTTTCGGTCGATCGACTACGGCAATCAACATATCGGCAAAGCGGTCGATCAGTTCTGGCTCGATGGCTCACTACGAATCTCGGCCATGGACCAGGCCCGGTTTCTTTCTCTGCTGTGGCAGGGTCTGCTGCCGTTCAGACGCGAAGTCGTTGCCGATCTGAAGACCGTCATGCTGGTCGAGCAAACGAACACCTACACGCTGTATGCGAAATCCGGCTGGACTGGTGCCGCACTCGGTGTCGGTTGGTACGTCGGCGTGCTCGAAACACCGGCGAAGACCGTCGCCTTCGCGCTGAACCTGCCAATGACGCGCGCCGAAGAAGCGCCGCTGCGGCAGCAGCTGGCGATGCAGTCCCTGCGGCGGCTCGGCTTGCTTCGCTGAGCGCCAGAATCTCTAGCGAACGATTTCTCCGTCCCGATAGACAACCTTGCCGCCGAGAATCGTCATTGTGATCTCGGTCGACAAGATGTCTTCATCAGCAACCGTCAGCAGGTCCTGTGAGAGCACGGCAATATCGGCGAGTTTCCCGGGTGTAATCGAGCCCTTGATGTCTTCCTCGAAAGCCGCGATCGCGTTGCCCATCGTGTAGGAGTACAGCGCCCGCTCGCGCGAATACGCTTCCTGCGGCTGGAAGTACGTACCGTCGGAGAGCTGCCTGCGCACAGAGCAATCGAAACTGCCAATGGTGCTGATCTCATCGACGGGCGGATCGGTGCCGTTCGTCGGTACGAGGCCCGCCTCGGCAAGCGTGTTGAAAATGTAGCCGCGTTCTTTCGTGCGCTCGGGACCAAGGCGATCCTCGACCCACGGGCCGTCCGAGCAGGCGAAGATTCCCTGCACCGCGGGAATGACACCGAGGGCGACGGTGCGGTCGACGTCATCGGGATGAATGACCTGCGCGTGCTCGATACGCCAACGAAGGTCTGTCTTTTCGGGGTGCTTGTCGAACTCGGCTTCGTAGATGTTCAGCAACTCACGATAGGCGCGGTCACCAATGCCCTGAATCGCCATCTGGTAGTCATGTTCCATCGCGAGCCTGGCTGAGGCCTCGATTTCCTCGACCGGGACGACGTTCAATCCGCTGCTGCGGGGCAAGTCCGAATAAGGCTCGAGCAACCAGCCGCCGTGCGTTCCGAGTGCACCGTCCAGCACCTTCTCGCCGATCGTTCGCACCGTCAGGAAGTTGTTGCCGTAGCCGATCATTCGGTAGTCGTCCAGTCGGCCCTCCATATCCGCCGCCTGCTCTTCGAAGGCCATGTACAGTCGGACAGGCAACGCGCCCTCGTCCGCCATCTTCTTGATCAGGTCGACCTCGGCGAACGTCGTACCGAGATCCTGAAACGAAGTGATGCCGTGGCGAAGACTTTCCTCGCCGGCGAGCGTCACCATGCGCCGCAACTCGGCTTCGGCTACGCCGGCCGGTCGCCGTCCCTGGTGCCCCGAGTAGGCCTGACGGAAGATGTCCTGCGCCGCTTCACGCATCATGCCGGTCGGCCGCCCGCTGGCATCGCGCACGATTTCCCCGCCTTCCGGATCCGGCGTGGTCTCATCCATTTCGACCAGGGTCATCGCACGCTGATTGACGAAAACACCGTGACCGCTCGTGTGAATGAGCATCACCGGATGGTTAGGCGTGGCCGCGCTGAGCGAATCGTGGATTGGCAGCCCTTCAATCAGGACGTCTTCTTTCTCAGTCCACTTGTCCTGGTGCCAGCCCCTGCCGATGATCCACTCGCCGGCAGGCGTCTCGTCCGTCTTACCCTCCACCATCGAGACAATCTCGCTGAAGCTTTCGGCGTAGCGGAAGTCCAGGATCATCAACGATCCGCCGAAGCTCGTGTAGTGGCCGTGACCCTCGATGAACCCGGGGATGGCCGTCTGACCCTCGAGGTCGATGACCTCGGTTTCGTCACCGACGTAGTTTGCGATGACGTCGGCCGAATCCACAGCAAGAATCGTATCCCCGCGGATGGCCACTGCCTCGGCGGTCGGGCGGGCATCGTCGACAGTGACAATGTTGCCGTTGGTCAACACGAGATCGGCGAGCTCGCGGTTGTCCTGTGCGGTCGCGGACTCGGTCTCCGGCGCGTTGTCGCCGCCACAGGCGGACAGCCCCAAAGCCAGACCAATGATGATGATTCGACGCACGGTTCCCCTCCGTGAAATTCAGGCGGCCAGTGTACCCCTAGCGCTGGAAGTTGATCACCACGCCGGCGTAGATGTTGCGGTCCGGTGCCGGCTCGAAGTAACGGGCGCCAAACGCGTTGATGCGAATATTGCTGTTGTAGCTCTCGTCGAAGAGGTTGTTGATGCCGACGAACGGGCGCACCAGCCATTCGCCATTCGTAAACTCGTAGCTCGCCCGAATCGACGAGACGAAGAAACTCGACACCTCGACCGTGTTGGCATTGTTGGCGAAGAGCTCGCCGGAATACGTGTTGTCCCAGACGAGGTTCAGACCGCGATCGTTCTGATATCTCAGCCCGAGGTAGCCGAACTGCTCCGGCAAGCCCGGCAGTTCATTGCCCGAGAAATCGTTGCCGTTGTCGTCGACGAAGTCATCGAATTCGAAGTTCGACCAGGTGTAGGACACGTCGACGCCAAAACCCGATTCGCTGGTCCACGAGTAGGCCGTCTCAATTCCTGTTCGGGTCGACTCACCGGCGTTCGCGAAAAATGTGCGGCCCTGGAAAGCGGGCACTTCGAACGGGATCAGCTCGTCTTCCAGATTGATCCGGAACACGGCCAGCTCGAAATAGCGACGGGCGCTTCCGGTCTTCCAGCCGATCTCGAAATTGTCGGCAACCTGTGGCTCGAGTGCCTGATTGAAGCCACCACTCCCGTCAGGATTCGCCAGCTCCGTCGTCGTCGGTGTCTCGAAGGAGCGGCTGTAGTTGCCGAACACCATGCCGTTGCCCACATCGACATGCAGGCCAATCGACGGGCTGATCTGATCGAAACTCACCTCGCCCGAATCGTTGCCATCATCGAGAAAGTTGTCCGTAACGTCGAACGTGATGTCGTCGTAGCGGACGCCGGCGGACAATCCAACGGTATCGCTGAGCTCGTAGCTGCCCTGCACGTAGAAACCGGTTGCGCTGACGTCTTCATTCTGGTCGAAGACCAACGGGCCGATAACACCCTCTTCGTTGTCGAAGCGGCGACGATCATCGTCCTGCCGCTCCAGATCGAAGCCCATGGTCAGCCCGACGCCGTCCGGCAGCAGCTTGTCGACCGTGTACTGGCCGCCAAAGCCGTAGAAGAACCGATCGAGGTCCACCGAGCCGCCTCCGGTAAACGGCAACTTGTTCGCGAAGTCGCGCCACACATAGTAGTTCCGGAGTCGGACTTCACCGAAATCGCGATCCATGTCGTACACGAGGCCGAGCCGCTGCTGGTCAAGCGCCTCGCCCGTATCGAACAAGACGTTGCGGTCCCGGGCAGAGCGTGGATCATCGGCAGCCTGGGCTGCGTTGATACCGCCCGGGTCATCGGACGTGGGCTGATCGGTGTGATTGAACGTGACGGCCAATCGATCGGTCTCACTGAACTGGTAGCCGAAGCGCGTGTTGACCAGCGTACCTTCCGCGAACGACTGATCCCGGTAGCCATCCAGTTCCTGGGTGGACACGTTGAACAGATAGTCGAGCGCGCCCGACTGGCCGCCGGTCTTCAGCTGGTACTTCCGGTAACCGTAGTCACCCGCCGCGAATCGGCCTTCAACAAAAGGCGTTTCCGGACCGCGCTCGGTTTCGATAGCAATCACACCACCGGATGCGTTTCCGTACAGTGACGACGAGGGGCCACGCAACACTTCGATGCGCCGCGTCGAACCGAGATCGATGCTGTCCACGCCGGCCTGGCCGTCAGGCAAGGTCTCCGGGATACCGTCGACAATGACCTTGACGCCGCGAATGCCGAACGCGGAACGCGCGCCAAAGCCACGGAGTGACACACGCAGATCCTGCGCAAAGTTGTAACGGTTCTGCATGTACAGGCCAGGCACAGCGGCCAGCGCCTCGTCCAGCGCCAGCTGCTGGGTTGCATCCTGGATCCTGCTCTGGTCGACGACGGATACCGAACGGGCGACGTCCCTGATGGCCTTGCCCAGACGGTCTGCCGTGACGACGATTTCGTCGAGCTCACTGGTCGGAACCTCGGAGTCTGACTGGGCCAACGCAGACGTGGCGAGGCTGGCAGAAACCGCAAATAACGCGACTTTGAAGGTCGCGTTTGTCGTTAACTGGAACATCCCTGGAAATCCTGTGTGGCCGGGCCCGGCGTAGCGGGCGGGTAAAGATAGGCGATAACGGAAAGGCCGGCAACGCGACCAACCGCGGCTGTTGCAAATACCGGAAAATCAGTAGCTTGGCGGTCGTATTGCGCTGTCGCCCATCTGTGCGTTGCTAGTCTTCGAGCCTATCGACCCGTCACAGTTCATTTCCGTTTCGAGGCAGCCGAACCAGACCGGCTGCATGTGACAAAAGTCTGCTGACAAACAGAGCATGCCGCGCGTCAATTCCCTGTTTGGTGCAGGCGTCAGGAGTCCGCACCGCACGCTGTCGTGCTGGCCCCATCAGCAAAAGGCAGCATCGCGGGTGACCTCAATCAGCGGGTCACGGTAGAGCATCGTTGCCCTGAACCCCTGGTACCTACTGTGTGATTTGCGAGCCAGAAAACGACGCTTGCACGTTAGTACAGCTCACGGGTGTAGATGGTCGAGAAGCGCCCTTTGAAGATGCCGAATACGGCAGTACCGGTCGGATCTTCCAACCCCGTCGATCCGGTGTTCCAGTCGTACTCGAGCCAGCTCGGTGCGTCGACAGTAATGTTGACACTGCCGTCGTTGCCGGTGCCAGGCGCGGCAAGGAACAGGTTGAAGTCTCCGGCCAGCGGCGGTTCGCGGAACTGATTGCCCGGAGGTGAAGCAACCGCACAGCCTTCTCCGCTCGCGCCCGGCGAACCTGTATCCAGTACACAGGTTTCGCCACCGCCAAGATTCTCGGTATAGCCCGCAAAGCTGACGCTGACCGGAGTCGCACAGGAATCTGCGGTATTCGGCACGAAGCCCACGGACGGACTGACGAAGTACTCGGCCTGTGCGCGCACGGACAGGTCAACAAGCTCGGAACCAAATGCGTTGGCAACGCTCAGGCGCCCATAGCGCATCCCGGGCCCACTGTTGAACAGGATCCCGCCGCCGCTGCCAAATTCGACCGGGTTACTCACAGCCGCGACACCATCGGCATCGGTAACGATCTGCGACAACGTGATGTCTGCGTCAAACGGTGCCACTTCCGTGGCCCGCGTGAAGAACAGTCCGGAACCGCTGGAATACGTCAGTGTCCCTTGTCCACCGCCGGTCTCGGCGACGACCGGGTCCGCGCTACCGCCCGGCAAGCCACTGGTGTCGAGCGCGCCGTCAGCGGCAGCATAGACGGGATCCGCGAGCGACGCGGTCGATAGGCGGAAGAATCCGCCCGAATAGTTTTGTGTCGCCTGCCCACCGAGCGCTTCAGCCGTGATAGTGATCTCAGGCGCTGCGGTATAGCTGAAAGGCTGACCGACATAGGTGAAGTTGCCCGCTGCACAGGCCGTCCCGAACGTCGGCGTGTTCAGGCTGACGGAGAAATGATGCGGAATGAAGCGGCCAACATTTCCCGTCGTCATACCGACGACGTTGCCGGTGCCCAGATAGTCCCCGTCGCCGACCTCCGGCTGCAGGGTAATGATGCCCACTTCGGACCAGCTGAAATCGTTTCCTGTCGATACGCCGTTGGCAAAACTCGCGAACCCTGTGGCCGCGACCACAGGTGGCTGGTTTCCGCCCGCCGGCGCAACCAGCGTCGGCACCAGCGCCACGGTTTCCGCAATCGTTTCACGCCCGTAATTCGGCGTCGGATCCCCGTCTGCATCGCGCGCTGTAACGGTAGCTGCGAACGGTTCGCCTGCCGCGATGAACACAGGCCCGGTCGCACCGCCGGCGCCCGGATTCGCTGCGCCACCGGCATCCGCGATGTTGCTCAATACGAAGTCGAAGGGGCGCGACACGAAGCCCGCCGTTGCACCTCGAATTCCGTTCGGCAGGTTAGGATCGAGTGTGCTTTCGTCCTTTGCACTGATCTGAAGCTGGCCAACGTCCTTGTAGCGAACACTGACACTGGCCTGACCGGCAACGAACGTTACAGGAACGACGGCTGCGGCAACCTCACTGACGCCAACACCCACACCGTCGACGGCGGCCACGCGTGTACCCGTCGTCGGGTTGTCGTAGGTCTGCCAGAAGCCAAGGTTTTTTGCACCGGCATAGCTTTCGATGATGCCGCATTGTGGATCGTTGGCGGTCTGCCCGAACGCTGCAATGTGCACAGGAAATGAGACCGCCGCCGTCTGTGCGGTCGCGAATGGGACGATGACACCCGGCGGCGGATTGGACAGCGGAGCGGCCGTAATCGTAAAACCGGACGGCGAGAAGGTCAGCGAACCTTCGGTATCCGTATCCCGTACGCCAGGGTTGTCCTGTTGATAGGCATCGACGTCGATGACCGGGGACCCTTCCGGATACGACAAGCTGAACACGGCCTGGGACTGACCGATTTGCCAGCTGTAGACCGCAAGCCCGTCATTGGCGGTAGCGTCGGTGAGCGTCCCGCCTCCTCCAAGCAGTTGCCAGGTGCCGCGACCGCTTTGCGTATCCAGAACAACGTTTGCACCGAAATCTGTCAGCGGTATGCCGCTGGCCGCATCGACGACATCGATCGAAATCGTTTCCGCGAGGCAATTGATGCCAAAGTTGTCGTGGTTGATGGTGAACTGTGGCGCGACGGTCGCGCAGGGCCGCGTCTCGGCCATCAGGGCCTGCACCTCGCCTTGAGATAGTGCGCGATCGAATATGTTGACCTCGTCCAGAAAGCCGTCCCAGGCTCGGGAGATGATGTTGTAGTCCGTACCGATCAAAAGTGGCAGGTTGTTCTCTGTCAATCCCTCTGCATAGGACTGCGTGGCAACGGCTGTACCGTCCAAATAGATGACCTGCGCGCCGGATTCGTAGGTAATCGCGACGTGATGCCACTGGCCGACGGTAACGCTTGCCGAGCTGGTCATGTTTCTGGTGCCACCGGATGCATTGTTCCACCACCAGAAGACTCGTCCTGACGTGTCAATGTGAAACTCGTAGTTCGTATCTTTCGAGACGATCGTCGCAAGATCACTGCTGGGTATGCTCCGGGTATTGATCCAAACGCCGACGCTGAATGCTGTCGCCATGTCGAGCGCCGGATCATCAGGCACCTCAATATAGTCATCGATGCCGTCGAAATCGGCGTAGTTGCAGGTACCGGGGTTACTCGCGATGGCCGGCGATGTCTGCGGATTTTGGGCCCCGCCAAACACCGTGCCATCGAGTCCAGCCGGGCCGCTGTCGACAACTTCGCCCGGCGTTCCGGACCAGGACTCGTCCTCAAAGCGGTAGCTGATCTGCTGACTGCCCGTCAGGCAGACATCGTCGACATGCCAGTAGTCCCAGTCGGAGCCATCGCCTGCGGTCTGCCGGAAGCGCACCTGAAAACCGCTGTGCAACGCGTTAGCCGGCAGCGCATACAGCGGCGTGAACACCTCGCCCGATGTACCGCTTCCTGCGAATGTTTGCAGCGACACCCAGCTGCCACCGTTATCCAGGTATTCGATAACCAGGTTTTCACCGTCATCCGGGTCTTCGCTGAAGCTGTCGCTGCCGCGACGCACCCATACGGAGAGTTCCACTCCGTTGCCACCTAACAGATCGACAGCGCTGCTCGTGACCGTTACCGGGTCCCAGCGTGTAAACAACGAGTTGCTGCCGGTCGCAGCGGTTGCAGAGCTGACGCCAGCGCTTCCACCGGACGACGTGACGGTCCAGCTTGTCAGGCCATTCTCGAAGCTCTCGCAACTGCCGAGGCCGAACGGGGCTGGTGGGGATATCTCGGTTACGGTCGGGTCATCAACGTGCCAGTAGTCCCAGTCGGAACCATCACCACGCGTTTGTCCAAAACGTATCTGAAGTCCCGCATGCAATGCATCCGCCGGCAGGATAATGCTTGGGGTATAGATGTCGCCGGGTGAATCGTCATTGCCACCGTAGCGTTGCAGCTCAATCCAGCTGCCGACGTCGTTCAGGTACTCAATGACCAGGTCTTCATTATTGTCCGGATCCTCGCTGAAGCTGTCAGCGCCACGACGCACCCAGACTTCCAGCCTCGCAGCAGGCACGGCGGCGTTGATGACCGGGCTCGCGACCGTGACGACGCCCCAGCGCAATTGCAGCGAACGCCCTTGCTGACTGGTTGCGTTGTCGATACTCGCATCCCCGCCATTGCTCGTGATGGTCCAGCCGTTGAGGTTGCCATTGAGGTTGTCGTAGAAGAGCACGTCGCCAGGTGCAGCGAGACTCATCCCTGTCATCGCAAACAGGACTGCACCGAGCAGGACTCGTTGCAAAGGCACCCGCCGACGGACCTGGGATTGCCGGTTCATCGTATACGCCCCTCAGCTCGCGTCCGTGATCGTCGCGCGCAGGCGTCGCGACACATAGTCTGGCGTGCCATAGGCGCCAGCGTGAGCGAAGGCTTCGATGACGTAGACGCGCACACTGCTCGAGCCCTCGGTGTGGGTCGTCGAGCTACAGCTGGTGTCCACGGTAAAGCCGGCGGCCCCGGCTTCGGTCAGTACAAGGCTCCCGGGGGCACATGTGCCACTAACGAGCGCGCGGTAGGACGCCCACTCGATACCGCTGCGGGCGGCCGCGTAGGCACGCGCCGTCTGCATTCCCAAAACGACCGTCTGCGCGCCAACGCCGGTGATGCGCACTGCTACAGCACCGAGGCCGGCAAGCACGATCAACAGAAACAGCGCGGGCACGAGCGAAAACCCGCGAAGCCGGTGTGGGGCAGCCCGCCTGCTACCTATGTGTCGCCTAGGGCACATTGTCGGTATGCACCTGGTGCAGCAGAGTCACGGATTCGCCGCTGTCAGCAATGGCCAGCGTCGCGCTCAGCAGGCCGGCCCGCTCCGCGGTTCCCGGCGTGTAGTTAAATGCGCATGCGGCGACGTTCTCGGCGACGAGGCTGCTGAATGCGCCTGCCGCTGCCAGCTCCGGCCCGGTATCCCGGCTGGTCTGATTGGCCGCGACGGCATAGCCCGAGTAGCGGGACAACGTGCCGGTCGCAGAATCGCACAGCCAGGTGACAGGACCTTCGACAAGAAACACGCGTTTTCCGGGTGAGCCGAACGCGAAATGAAACGCTGGCGACATTTGCACGCGGTCTTCGCCGGCGACGCCGGATGCGGTAATACTGATCGTCGTACCCGGCGGTGTAATGACGTTGGTCATCTCATAGGCGTTCGCGCCCGGCACGCCAACGTTGTAGATGGCCAGGTAGTGATTGCTCGATGCAAAGGGCTTCGTCAGATTTGAAAAGCCACCGACGACATTGAACTGGGTGTCAGCGCCGGTCAGGTCGAGGAAGTTGTCAGCGTCGATCGGAGGCGGGGTGTCGCGATATCGCCCACCGTCAACTGCACTCAGGAGCTCGAGCGCGACAACGGGGCCGTTGGTGAGCACACGTACGCTGTTCGGCAAAGC
This sequence comes from uncultured Woeseiaceae bacterium, assembly GCA_964565135.1. Classification (GTDB taxonomy): domain Bacteria; phylum Pseudomonadota; class Gammaproteobacteria; order Steroidobacterales; family Woeseiaceae; genus JBFGFX01. The sequence goes on along the minus strand of CAZMEA010000039.1, from coordinate 5,194 downwards.
ACCGTGGACATCGCGGGCCAGGCGACGCAGCGAATTGTCAGCCAGATCGACCAACTCGGCACGCCGGGTTTGGTCAACGTAACCTTCTACGGGACCTGAGATGAACTGCGCCATAAACGCCACGACGATGACGCTCAACACCATCGTAATGACGAGTTCGACAAGCGTGAATCCGGATTGAGAGGCACGCATTCGTCAGAACCTCGTCCGATACGCGCTCAGCGTGTAGCTGATGTCGGCGCCGCGGACAACCTGCACGTCGACACGCAACACATCGGCCGCGGGCAAGCCGCCCAGCCCTGTGGAAGCAGCAACGTTAACGCTGACCGTGTAATCACCCAGGCCCGCAAGCGGAACACCGAACTGATCTGCGGCACCTACGTTGACGAGTCCATCGTAGTCATCAAGATCGTCGAAGCTGGCCCGGGAAACTTCGCCATCGACACCATCCGGATCGTCCATGGGCCGCAGCAGGATTTCCTCCAGATACGATTCGGCGATTGCCATCGCCTGGTGACGTTGCATTGGGTCGGCGCTGGCACCGACGTTCATTGACAGGACGCCGAGGACCGACGCAGCCGAGATCGAAACGATGACGATCGACACAAGCAGCTCGACCAGCGTTGCGCCCTTTTGTTGTCGGATCGAGGGTTTCATGGCGTCGTTACCAGACCGCTGTCGGACCTGACCAGGATGCTGCGCGAACCGACAGCAAAGCTCTGGTCCGTGATCAGATCCGTACGACCAAGACCGTCGAAGACAATGCTCCGGGACGGCGACACCGTCACGGATGGGGGAGCGACACCCTGCATGTGCTCGCCGGTAGGCAGCATCACGGGGACATCGAATGTCCCGGAGGCGGCATTGCAATGACCTGAAGAGACAGGCTGCTGATTCAAGGCGTAACTCGTCGCCGCAATATCGATGCGCACCGCGCAACCACTTGCGACCGCGATTTTCTGTGCATATCGCAGCGCCGCAGCGAGCTCGTCGGTGTAGCGTCGTTCTTCGAAAGCGCCGTTGTCGAAGAATCGGGGACCGGCTACCGCGCTCAGCGTTCCGAGCAACACGATGACCAGTATCAGCTCGATCAACGTAAAGGCGCGCTGGCCCCCGCGTCGTCCCTGACGATGGCGAGCCAGCGCGCACATATTACGAACCACCTTCCTGCACCGGCCGCGACCGGATTGCGTCGCGGCGCACTGCGGGCTGCGAGATCAGCAGCCCGTTGTGGTGACAACGATGGCCGGTACGCCGCTTGCCGGCGCTTCGGTGTAAACCGCCTGGCAGTTGGTCGTCGTGCCATCCTTCGAGAACGTCGTCTCGGTGCCGCCCGGATTGACCGTTACGGAGAAGCCGGTCGAGTCGGCTAGCGTGTTAGCGATGTCAGACGCGTCCGGGTAACCGTTGGTGATGTTGATCGTCGCACCCTCCATCGTGACCGGCGTAGCGCCCGTAGCGATAAACAGGCCATGCGCCATCGTCGAGGCACTGCGCAGGCTGCCTGCCATGCCCTGTACGGTTGCCGTGCGTGCTTCGCTTTCCAGCGACGCGAAACGCGGAATTGCGAATGCCGCCAGGATGCCCAGGAGCGCGATCACGACGACCAGTTCAATCAGCGTGAAACCGCCGTTCTGTCGAGATTTCATTGAATTTCCCTCAGTTTCATTACAAAGAAGGCGTTACGCACGCCTGAGCGTATACAGAGGTTCTCGGCCCTTTTTGTGGAATCTTGAGGGCGAAAACGCGAAAAAAACCTTAATTTATTCAACTAGATATCAGTCGACCTCGGTCAGCCTGCCTTCGCCTGGGCAACCATGTCCCACATCGGCAGGAACACGCCGAGCGCCAGTATCAGAACGATGGCGCCGACCGAGATAATCAGGATCGGTTCCAGCGCTGCACTCAGATTTTCGAGGTCGTAGTCGACCTCGCGGCGGTAGTATCCGGCGGCCTCCTCCATCAGGTCGGGCAACGCGCCGGTCTCTTCGCCAAGCTCGATCATCTGGACGACCAGCGGTGTGAACAGCGCGCTGGCCCTCGCGACATTGGCCAGCGAGTCTCCACGCTCGACGCCGTCGCACAGCGCATCGATCTTGCCGCCGAGCCAGCTATTGCCAATCGAACCGCCTACGGTCTGCAACGTCTGAATCAACGGCAGTCCGGCCCGGAGCGATACGGACAGAGACTGCGACAGCCGTGACAGGGCGGCGTTGTGAACGATGAGCCCGACGACCGGCGTCCGTAGCTTCATGTAGTCCCACTTGAACCGGCCTTCCGGCGTCGCAATCCACGTTTTGAGGGCGTAAACCGACGCACCGATGGCACCCACGACGTAGAACCAGTAGTTAATCGCGAAATTGGAGACGCCCATGATGATCCGCGTCGGCAACGGGATCGTCTCCAGGTTCTTGAAGATTGGCTCGAAGCTCGGAATGACGAAGACGGTAATGATTCCCAGCGCAATGGCGATCGTGCACATGACGATGATCGGATAGCGGACAGCGGAGCGGACCCGGTCTTTGATCTCCTGCTCCATGTGCAGGTAGTTGTAGAGACGCTCGAACGCGGTATCCAGAGTACCCGTCGATTCACCAATTTCGACGAGGCTGATGAACAGGTCAGAAAAGACGTCCGGACGGGTGCGAAACGAAGCCGACAACGACCGGCCCGACTCCAGGCCACCGATGACCTCGACCAGCGCGTTACGCAATCCTTCATTGTGGGTCGATTGCATCAGGCCGGTCAGTCCGCCCAGCAACGGCAGCCCAGACCGAGTAATTGTGTACATCTGCCGGCAGAACAGGATCATGTCCTTGGCGCTCGGCTTGGGCGTGCCGAAACTGATGTTCAGTGACTTGCTGCCCGACGAGGCCTGCGCAGTAATCGGCTTTATCTCGACCGGCACAAGACCCAGGTTGAGAATCTGCCCGGCGGCTGCGTCCGGCGAGGCCGCCATCAGCGTACCCTGCTGCAGGCGACCGTCATCGCCCCGCCCCTTGTACGCGTATTCATGCATCGACTAACTCGACGGTGTCATCGTTCTCGTTTTCGTCGCTGTCGACCGGGGCCCCTTCTGCGTGTCGTTCCTCGTAGACGCTGACCGCACCGGCGAGACGAATGACCTCTTCGAGGGTCGTCACACCCTCGACCGCGTAGTCCAGCGCGCATTCAGCCATCGGTACGTAGGAGTCCTTTTCGTTTGCCAGACGCGTGAACTCGGCAAGGTCCTCCCGACGCAGTGCATCTGCCAGATCGGCATCCATCTCCAGCAGCTCGTACACGCCGATCCGGCCGCGATAGCCGCTCAGGTGGCAGTAGTTGCAGCCGCGGCCGTGCTGGAATTCGACGTCTTTGAATTGCGGCGCCTGGGCATCGAGCCAGGCCCGTTGCCCGGACGTCAAGGTCGCGGGCTCCTTGCAGCTGCTGCAAACGCGTCGAATGAGGCGCTGGGCAATGATGCCTTCGAGTGACGCAGCAATCAGGTAACCGGGTGCGCCCATGTCGAGCAAACGGCTGGTCGTGCCCGGGGCGGTCTGGGTGTGCAGCGTTGAGAACACAAGGTGACCCGTCATCGCCGCACGCAGGCCGATATCCACCGTTTCCTGGTCGCGCATCTCGCCGACGAGGATGATGTCGGGGTCCTGACGCAGCGCGGTGCGGAGCACCCGGCTGAAATCCAGGCCGATTCCGGCGTTGATCTGTACCTGGTTGATACGCTCGAGCTGATACTCGACGGGGTCCTCCGCCGTAATGATTTTCGTCGACGGCCGGTTCACGTAGTTCAGCGCCGAATACAGCGTCGTCGTCTTTCCGCTACCGGTTGGACCGGTGACCAGCACCATACCGCCGGGCAGCTCGATGAGGCGGCGGAATCGCCTGTAGAGATCCGGGGGCATACCGAGATCTTCGAGGCTCATCAGGTTGTTCGTCTGATCGAGCAGACGCATGACAACCGCCTCGCCAAAGGATGTCGGCAATGTCGAGACGCGAACGTCAAGCGCCGTGTCATTCACGGCGATTGAGAAGCGGCCGTCCTGGGGCAGACGCTTCTCGGAGATATCGAGCTTGCTCATCAGCTTCAGGCGAGTGACGAGCGCGCTCGCCACACCGCGGCCGTCGATGATGTGTTCCTGCAGCTGGCCATCGACACGTTGTCGGATGCGCAGGCACAGTTCGTCGGGCTCGATGTGGATGTCTGAAGCCTTGACCTGGACCGCGTCCCGGAACAACGACTGCAGCAACTTGATGACCGGTGCATCCGCCGAGTCTTCCTCAACGGACAATTCGTCGATGTCGAGCCTGGCCTCCATGAGCTCCGCTTTGACCTGCGCGGCAAACTCATTAATTTCATCAGTTCGTCGGTAGACGACGTCCAGCGTCTGCAAGAGATCCGTCTCGCTGACGAGACAGACGCGCAGCGGACCCGACAAAACCCGCTCAAGCTCATCGGACGCAATAATGTCCGACGGATCGGCCATGCCGACAAGCACATCTCTGGAATCGGCTTTCAGCACGATCGCACGCAGACGGCGAGCCTGGACTTCGTTCAGCTTCTTCACCGCGTCGAGGTCGAGATCGATACTCTTCAGATCGACGAACTCGATGCCCATTTTGCTGGCGAGAAAGTCGAAGAGCGCCTTTTCGGAGATCGCGCCGATATTGATCAGAGTACGGCCAAGCTTCTGACCACTGCGCCGCTGCTCGGCGAGCGCCTCTTCCAACTGTTCCCGGGTGATTGCACCCGCCTCGATGAGTACCTCACCCAGTCGGAGCTTCTTGCGCCGGGGTGCGCCCGAGGCAGGTTCCTGGCCTATTGCAGTTTCTTCCACCACTTAATCCGCTCCGGAATCCGAACTCATCAGCGCGTCATTCGTGAGGCGCGACCAGTCGCTGTCGGACTTGACGACGATGGGCTTCAGCAGAATGACCAGTTCGGTCTTGCGATTGACCTTCCGTGTACTCGTGAACAGGTTGCCCACACCCGGTACCTGACTCAGGCCGGGAACGCCGAAGCGCTGACGCGTTTCGCTATCACGCATCAGTCCGCCGATCACGATGATCTGCCCGCTCTTTGCCTTTACGACACTGTCCGATTCCCGAATCTCGCTGAAGGCAAGCGGCAAGACGTCTGTCTGTCCGGACACCGTGAGGTTCTTTTGCTGGTCGGTTACCTGACTCACGGTCGGATGAA
>CAZMEA010000038.1:0-16034 GCA_964565135.1 uncultured Woeseiaceae bacterium | reverse complement strand
CCATTCGATTCCTGCTCCAGGTCCAGATGCCCAGACCGATGAAGAGCAGGAGCAGGGCGGCTGTCATCAGCCCGCGAAAGGTATCCATATCCATGTTCGGTCCCTCCTAGCGTGCCGACCGGGCCGTGCCCAGGCCCTGCAGATACGCAACCAGTGCGTCCAGTTCCGTCGCCCCATCGACCGCGGCAGGCGCTGCATCGATGTCCGCGTCCGAGTACGGGTCGCCCAGGGTCTGCAGTGCACGCATCTTCGACTTCACCAGGTCACCGTCCACGCTTGCATTGGCGAGCCAGGGATAGGCCGGCATGTTGGATTCCGGTACGAGGTCCTGTGGCTTCATCAGGTGAATGCGATGCCACTCGTCCGAGTACCGGCCACCGACGCGCGCCAGGTCCGGTCCCGTTCGCTTGGAGCCGAACTGATGCGGCCGGTCGTAGACCGACTCTCCGGCAACCGAGTACGGGCCATAGCGCTCGGTCTCGCTGCGGAACGGCCGGATCATCTGTGAGTGACAGACGTAGCAGCCTTCGCGCACATAGACGTCGCGCCCCGCGAGCTGCAGCGCCGGGTAAGGTTCGACGCCCTCGTAGGGTTCGGTGACCGAGGCGCTTGCCATTAACGGGACGATCTCAACCAGCCCGCCGATGCTGATGACGATCACAATAAGGATGCCCATCAGGCCGACATTCTTTTCAACTGTTTCGTGTTTCATGTTGTGATCCTCAGGCCGGCTGCACGACAGGTTGCGGTGCCGGCTTCACATCGGAAATCGTGCGCCACACGTTGTAGACCATCACCAGCATGCCGGCGAAGAACACCAGGCCGCCCAACAGGCGCAGGCCGTAGTACGGGTACGTGAACTTGACCGTCTCGATGAACGAGTAGGTGAGCGTGCCGTCGTCATTGAAGGCGCGCCACATCAGGCCCTGGGTGATGCCCGATATCCACATCGACACCGCGTACAGCACGACGCCAATCGTCGAGGTCCAGAAATGGACGTCGATCAGCTTGGTCGAGTACATCGCTTCCTTGTTGTAAAGCCGCGGAATGAGGCAGTACAGCGTGCCGATCGTCATCATGGCGACCCAGCCGAGTGCGCCGGAGTGCACGTGACCGATGGTCCAGTCCGTGTAGTGGGACAAGGCGTTCACGGTCTTGATGGACATCATCGGACCTTCGAACGTCGACATGCCGTAGAAGGACAGCGAAACGATCATGAACTTGAGGATCGGATCGGTTCGCAGCTTATGCCACGCGCCGGACAAGGTCATGATGCCGTTGATCATGCCGCCCCAGGAGGGGGCCAGCAGGATCAGCGAGAACAACATGCCGAGCGTCTGGGCCCAGTCCGGCAATGTCGTGTAATGCAGGTGGTGCGGTCCGGCCCACATGTAAATAGCGATCAGGGCCCAGAAGTGCACGACCGACAGTCGGTATGAGTAGATCGGTCGGTTGGCCTGCTTCGGTACGAAGTAGTACATCATCCCGAGGAAACCCGCGGTCAGGAAGAAACCCACCGCGTTATGGCCGTACCACCACTGCATCATCGCGTCGATCGTGCCGGTGTAAATCTGATACGACTTGGTCAGGGAAACCGGCAACGCGAGGTTGTTGAAGATGTGCAGCACGGCAACCGTGATGATGAAGGCCCCGTAGAACCAGTTGGCAACGTAGATATGCTTGACGCGCCGTTTCACGATCGTGGCGAAAAAGACGACCGCAAAGGCCACCCAGACGACGGCAATCAGGAGATCGATTGGCCACTCGAGCTCGGCGTACTCCTTACTCTGAGTGATGCCAAGCGGCAGCGTTATGGCCGCAAGCAGGATGATCAGCTGCCAGCCCCAGAAGGTAAACGCCGCCAGCTTGTCGAATGCCAGCCGTACGTGACAGGTCCTCTGCACAACGTAGTACGCGGTGGCAAACAGCGCGCAGCCGCCGAACGCGAATATGACCGCGTTGGTGTGCAGCGGGCGGAGCCGGCTGTAAGTGAGAAACGGCAGGTCGAAGCTCAGACCTGGCCAGATAAGCTGTGCCGCAATGACCAGGCCGACGAGCATGCCGACGACCCCCCAGATGACGGTCATGATCGCGAACTGACGAACGACTGTGTCGTTGTAGCTCGACTCCCTTGTATCCCCGTGCATAGTTCCTTGGACCCCGAGTTTGTTCTTGACAGGATTTTGCGCGGGCACGATCCCAAACCCAGGCGCTGCGGGCTATACGGGTAAACCGCGATAGTTCGGGACGGGTATTTTTCAGGCGCTTGCCGGTGCCGGGAGCCGGCTCACGATTGAGCTTCTGTGTGGGTTCGCGGCACGGAGGTTATCCCGACCGAGTGGCGCGGAAATGCACTCGCGTCGATGGTCTCCAGGTAGCCATGCCAGACGCCGAAACCGATCACCGGGAGAATGACGACAAGGCCGATAAATGCCGTCAGCAGCCCGATCAGCAGTCCGGCCACGATCAGCGACAGCCAGACGAGCATGGTCCGCTTGTTGCGGAGTACGGCGTTTATCGACGTGACAATCGCCGTGATGCTGTCTACATCACGGTGCATAATCATCGGCAGCGAGAACGCGCTGGCGCTGAAGGTCACCAGGGCGAACACTGCGCCGACGACGGATCCGACGCTCAGGTAGGTGACGAGATCGGCGAAATCGGGGTTTCCGGACTGCGGAATAAAGACGCTCACCATCGTGCCGGCCCGTGCCCAGACCAGGAACAATATAAGGAGTGCCACTGCAAACACCATCTCGTTGCCCAGATGGCGTTTGAACGCGGCTCGGAGCGTGCGAATGAGCGAAACGGGCTGGTCGCGTTCGAGCTGCGCGCTGATAGCGTACAGGCCAATGCACGTAAGGGGGGCAATGAAGACGAACCCGCCGAGCATTGCCAGCATCAGCCAGTGCGTTCCGTAGGCCCAGGCGAAAAGAGACACGATTGCCATAATCGCGGCCATGATCAGGCCGTAAAGCATGCTCTCACGGGGAGCGCGCCGCAGGTCCGCGACGCCCATTTGCAGCCAGCGAAACGGTGCCAGCGGCGACAGCGTCCGACACGGCGCGACGAACGGCATCGTTTCCTTCTCGAAACTCGCCTGGTCGGTTTCGCCCATGGTCCCCCCGCGGATTCTCCGACTGTGCCCTGTTGGTAACAGATCGTACAGGCTCGAGACATAGGGGTTAACCGCAGCCCGACGGTCTGAAAGGCTCTCGCGGCCACTTCCTATTACACTCGGCCTATGGCGACCAGCACCGACAATCCGACAGACGCGGCGGCGATCGTCCTGCCGAGCGACAATCTCGACGCCTCGATCGGCTTCTTTCGCGATCATCTCGGTTTCCGGCTCGACATGATATTTCCGGCCGACGCGCCACGCGAGGCGCAGATGTCCGGCTACGGCCTCACCCTGCATCTCGACACCGCATGCGAGTCGAGTCCCGAAACGCTGTCGATCCGAACGAGCGATCCGAGCCTCCTGGCCATTGAATCCCCGGCCGTTTCACCGGATGGCCTGAGCATCTCGATAGAGTCGATGGATGCCGGGACGCTCGATGTTCCTGTGAAGCCCGGGATACACATTCAGTCCGCCGCCAGCCCGAAGGACTGGGGCGTTGGCCGCGCGGGGATGCAGTACCGCGATCTTATTCCTGATCGGCTGGGAGGCGCCTGGATAGCGTCGCACATCCGTATCCCGGACGGCGGGCCGGTGCCGGACTACGTGCATCACCACCACGTGCGTTTTCAGATCATTTTCTGTCGGCGCGGCTGGGTTCGGGTTGTCTACGAAGACCAGGGTGCGCCTTTCGTCATGCACGAAGGCGACTGCGTATTGCAGCCCCCGCACATACGGCATCGGGTCCTCGAGTGTTCAGACGGTTTCGAAGTGGTTGAAGTCGGCAGCCCGGCGGAGCATCAGACCCTGGTGGATCACGAAATGACGCTGCCGACGAAATCCGTCGCGCCAGCGCGCTCGTTCTCCGGACAGACGTTTGTGCGCCACCAGGCAGCCGAGGTGGCGTGGGGCGCCTCCGAGTATGCGGGACTCGAAATGCAGCAAACGGGTATCGGCGAGGCAACCAATGGCATCGGCGACGTTCGCGTGCTGCGGCCTGCCGGCAATGCGGAGTCCGTCGACCTGACCGCCAACCACACCTTCCTGTTCCGGTTCGTCCTGGACGGCTCGCTGACCCTGGAGTCTGACGAGGGTGCGTCTGCGCTGGAACCCGGCGCGGCATTCGTATTTCCACCGGACCGTCGTCACGGCGTACGCAGCCTGTCGGCAGATTGCCGCCTGCTCGAGGTCATCGGCACCTGATCCGTTTGCGGTCCCGGATTCACAGGGATGCCGTTTAATTCCATGAGCAGGGCTCAAGAATAGAGCGGTGCGGCCGATACACCGGGAACCTGTAGCGTGCCCGGAGTCAGCGCACCGTGTCCTTACCTGCCGCCCAAAGCCCAGATATCGTCGAACAGGCCCTGGCCAAGGTCACACAGATTGCGACCTTGCCGGAGGTTACGGCACAGATTGTCAACGTTGTCGACGACCCCGATACGACGGCCGACGATCTGGAGTCACTGGTTTCCAGCGATCCGATCCTGTCTGTCCGCGTATTGAAAGTCGTCAACAGTGCCTTCTACGGCATGCCCGGCGAGGTCAGCTCCATCAAGCAGGCCATCGTTGTGCTGGGAATGAGCGGCGTGAAGAACATTGCGATCGCGGCTGGCATCTCGAAGCTGTTTCGTGGCGGCAAGGTACACGAGTCTTTCGATGCGCAGGATCTCTGGCGGCACTCTGCTGCGGTTGCAGCCGCTGCCCGGCTGGTCGCTGAGAAAACCCGTGACGATCGAGACGGCGTTTTCCTGATCGGCTTGCTGCACGATCTCGGCGTTATGATCGAGATGCAGGCGCTGCGCCCGCAGCTCATCGAGGTCATCGACGCGATGGCGGACGAGCCCGGGCTGTCGTTTCGAGACGCAGAGCGTCGGATCATCGGCGCGACTCACGAAGAGTTCGGGCTGGCGCTGTGTCGAAGCTGGAACTTTCCGCAGGCCTTCCAGGCTGCGGTCGGACATCATCATGAGCCGGGAACCGCGCCCTCGGAGTATCAGCGGCAGGCACAAATCATCTGCCTTGCGGACCACCTGGCCGCCGAATCGGGCATCGGCTTCTGCGGCACCGTGAACCACGAGCCGTTTCCGGATGACATTGTTGCCGCGCTAGGGTTGACCGATGATGACCTTGCGGACGTTCGCGAACGGCTGCCGGAGACCTTCGCGCTGGCCGATCAGCTCTCCGAGTAGGCGCGCGTGAGGGCCGGCTGGCCGCTCAGAAAGGCTTCTCCAGCAGGACCCAGTTTTCGCCGTCGTTTTCCCAGTCGTCCTTGACCATAGGACGCTCTGCGGTCTTCGTATAGCCGCTTCGCTCGTAGAGCCGGCGCGCGCCGTGATTCGCATCGGACACGATGATGCTCATGCCCGACTTCCCGGCGTCTGTTGCAATCTGCTCCGCGATAGCGAGCAGGTCTGTCCCATAGCCCTTGCCGCGGCATTCCGGGTACGACGCAAGCACATTGACGTACCAGGTGCCCGATGCGAGGTCCTCGAGCTGCTGTAGGGGTACGAACATCGGCGGCATATCGTCGTAGTCGACGGGCTCGGGTTCGTCCGGCAGCGGGTAGCCGATCAGCGCAGCGACGACCTTGTCATCATTCTGCCGCACGACGGTGTTCAGGAAGGAAAAGCTGCCGGTCTCACGGCGGGCGCGCTGCCGGCCGACCGCCCACGGCGATTCGCCCGATTCTGCCATTCGGCTCCATAGGTAAACGGGCATGCCTTCGCCGGCAAAGTTGATGAGCTCTGTCATCGGCCGTGCATCGTCCGGCGTCGCCCACCGGTACGGAAGTTGGAGGTCAATCATGGTTGCATAGGCTTGGTCGTTGGACGGCAATCTTGTCACGTTTGCCGTCGCGCAGACAGAGCGTTGCCGATTCCAGGTTTCAGGTAGACTCCCGTCAACGGCGCACCGAAGACGCTCCATCGCGTTACTCCAGCCGCGCAGCTCAGTGACAGACAGCAAAGTCGGATAACAACACGATGAATGACGATACGATCCACGCCTCTCGACGGACCTTTCTTCGGTATCTCGCCGCCAGCCCGGCACTGTGCGCTGCGGGAAGTGTATTCGGCCAAAGCCTGGCCGATCCGTACGCACCACAGGTGATCAGCAAAGCCAGCGATGCGATCAACGTGTTCGACTTTCACGAGGTCATCAAGCAAGAGCTGCGCGACGGTCACTATATCTACATGGCGACCGGCGCAGACTCGGGTGGGACGGTTCGCGCGAACCGTGAAGGCTTCGCGAAGATCCAGTTGCGCATGCGGCGCCTGGCAGATGTCCGCAATGTGGACACGTCCGTCGAGATCTTTGGGCAGCGGTATCCGATTCCCGTAATGCTCGCGCCGTGCGGTAGCCAGAAAGCCTTCCATCCCGAAGGTGAAGTTGCCGTGGCCCGGGCGGCGAAGTCCCGCGGCGTCGAGCAGATGCTGTCCACCGTTGCTTCCACCGGTGTCGAAGACGTAAGCGCAGCGCGCGGCAGGCCGGTTTGGTTCCAGCTCTATGCCGACGAGCACTGGGGTTCGAACGAGGTCATGGTCAAGCGAGCGGAGCGCGCCGGCTGTCCGGTCCTCGTGCTCACGGTTGACAACATCATTCGCAATCGCGACGCCTTGAGGCGATATCGGCGGGACACGAATTCCGAGTGCCAGGTGTGCCACGCACCGGACGCGGGCGTTATTCCCACGAAACCAATGCTCGCGGGCCTGAACGAGCGCCGCGGCAACCGACTGTTTATGGACTGGGACTTCGTCGATCGTCTCAAGGCGTCGACCTCGATGAAACTCGTTCTGAAGGGCATCGTGACGGCGGAAGATGCGTCGCTGGCCATCGAGCACGGGGTCGATGGCGTCGTTGTATCAAATCACGGGGGACGCGCGGAAGACAGCGGACGCAGCACCATCGAATCGTTGCCCGAGGTCGCCGACGCGATCGATGGACGCATTCCGGTGATTGTCGACAGCGGCTTCCGCCGGGGCACGGACATTCTCAAGGCGTTGGCGCTGGGCGCCGACGCCGTTGCCATCGGTCGTCCCTACCTGTGGGGGCTTAGCGCGTTTGGTCAGGAGGGTGTTGAGACCGTGCTGGACATACTCCAGCGGGAGCTCGAGATCGTGATGCGGCAGTCCAGCGTCACCCGAATAGCCGACATCAACCGGGACCTGATTGCCTGAGCTCGAACGCTCTGCAAACGGTCAGACGGTGAAATCGCCCGCCCGCCGGTACGCCTTCGCCGAAACTCTGGTGCCGAGCGCGTGCATGTCCTTCATGCTGTTCAGATGCGCGCCCTTTACGAAATCCTGCCACTGATCGATGTCATCCCATTTGGCGATCGTGAGGATCTCTGTCGGCGTATCTTCGCTGACGAAGCACAGGCTGCCGCGCGCGCCCGTCGTCGATTCACGAATCGCCACCGTGGTTTTCTCCCAGGCAGCAAGAAACTGTGTCTGATTCTCTGCGGGAACGTCCCATCGGTAGATAACGTAGTACATCCGTCGCCTCATGCCGTTTCGCTGACCCCACCGTGCAAGCACGATGGTACTGGCCGGTCCGCCCGCTCATTGCTTGGGTCGCAGGCGAACGCTTTCGATTATCGAACCATCCAGCGTACTAGAAACGTTGCAGATCAGACACCGCGGTACCCGGCCGCACTCGCCAATTGCGGAGACCTGGCCTGAAGTAGACTGCCGGGAAACGCGGCGCCGGACCCCGGGGATGCTGTTTTGCGGAGTTGGCCGTCGGCACCCGGCGTGATCAGACATGACAAAGGAGTGAATAATGTCGAAGACATATACCGGTCGATGCGGCTGCGGCGACGTCGAGCTGACCTTCACCGGGGAGCCAATGAGGGCAGTCTTCTGTTACTGCACCGACTGCCAACGCGATACCGGATCGGACAAATGGTTCGGGCTTTGGGTGGCGACGGACAATCTGTCGTTTACCAAGGCGGAGCCGCGGACATTCACCCGTACCGGCGCGTCCGGCAAGCCCGTGCACAAAAAATTCTGCGGCTCGTGCGGCACGACCCTGTGTAGCGACTTCACCGCCGGTGGTTTCTACTCCGTGGGCGCATCGGTGCTCGATAAGAACAACGAGTTCCGGCCGAGCATGGCTATTTACACAGCGTCCGCGCCTGACTGGGCGGTCTATCCTGAGGGCGTACCCAAGTTCGACACGTTCCCGGCGCCGTCCAACGCATAAACACTCGCGACTCGAATAAGACGACGCTCCTGAAGCGAGGCGGTAACGATCAATGACAGGACCCGGAATCCAAGTGCAGCCTGCTGCAATATTTGTTTCACACGGCGGTGGCCCGCTGCCGGTTTTGGGCGACGCCGATCATGAAGAGATGGTTGAGCACCTCGGCGAGATTGCCGCAGCGGTTCGTAAGCCCTCCGCTATTGTCGTCATCAGTGCGCACTGGGAGGCGTCGGAGGCCACAATCACAGCTCACCCAAGCCCCCCGATCATCTACGATTACTACGGATTTCCGCCCGAGTCCTACTCGCTCGAGTATCCGGCGCCTGGCGCGCCTGAGCTGGCTGCGCGTCTGGCAGATGCGTTGACCAATCAGCGTATCGACGTCCGCCTTGATCGTGACAGGGGATTTGATCACGGGCTGTATATCCCGCTCATGTTGATGTACCCGGATGCGGACATTCCTTGCATCCAGCTGTCCTTGCTGTCCAGCCTCGACGCCGATAAACACATCCGTCTTGGCGCCGCGCTGACCGGTCTGGCGGCGGACAACATCCTCGTGTTGGGGTCGGGATTCTCTTTTCACAACCTGAGGGCGCTCATGGGGAGGACGCCAAAAAGTCCGGATCCCGAGAATGAGGCCTTCGAAACCTGGCTGATCGAGACGTGTACATCGTCGGACCTTGACGATCCGTCGCGCACGCAACGTTTGATCGACTGGGAGCGCGCGCCTGGGGCACGCTACTGCCACCCGCGTGAAGAACATCTGCTGCCGTTGCATGTTTGCTACGGCGTTACCCGGACAAAATCCATCTACCATAGAGAGCTGGCGATCATGGGCAAGAAGTCGAGCACGTTCTTCTGGTAGGTGTGGGTGGCTGGTGCCCGGAATACTATCGGGACCGGGTTCCGTCATGACAGGCTGATCAAGATGCCAACAAAACCGAATTTCAGAACCTGCACTCCAGCCGATACGGCCGCATGTCTGGCAATCTTCGACGCGAATTGTCCTGAGTACTTCGCGCCAAACGAGCGCGCCGACTATGCGCGATTTCTCGAAGACTTACCCGAAGGCTACGAAGTCTGCGAGGTAGCGGGTTCGGTCGTGGCCGCGTTCGGCCTGCTGGCAGGCGAAGGTGCTGGCACGCGGCTCGTATGGATCATGATCGATCCGCGGGCGCAGGGGCACGGCCTTGGGCGTGCCATCATGCAGCGAATCATGGCAATGCCTGCAGCGACTGCTGCCGGCTGCATCGACATCGCGGCGAGCCAGATGTCCGAGCCATTCTTTGCACGATTCGGAGCGGTTGTGACCGAGCGGACCGAAGACGGCTGGGGCCCCGGGATGGATCGCGTTGACATGCAGCTCACACTGTCGGATCGGGCCGCTGGTTGAAGGCTGCTTGCGACGACCCGGGTCCGCACAGATGTGCGATAAACTCACGAACAGCGGTCGTTGTGTTGATGCGGCCTGTGTTCCGAGATACCTCTATTCCTGAACCCGGAGACGCCAGATGGAACTCAGATTCAGTACCTGGCAGGAAGTTGATACCTACCTGCAGGACAGCCAGTCGATCATCCTTCCGATAGGGTCGACCGAGCAGCACGGCCCCAATGGCCTGATCGGCACCGATGCACTGTGCCCGGAAGCCCTGGCGCTCAAGCTGGGAGAGAAAACCGGAGCGCTGATCGCCCCGACCATCTCGGTCGGCATGGCACAACATCACCTGGCGTTTGCCGGATCGATCACCCTGAAACCGTCCACCTTGATTCTCGTTATTCAGGATACGGTCAATTCCCTGATCCAGCATGGCTTCCGACGCTTTTACTTTCTGAACGGTCACGGCGGCAACGTGGCCACGGTGACTGCGGCGTTTTCCGAGATCTACGCGCAGTACAGCCTGGGCACTCGCGCAGAAGGGAGTTCTGGCGTTCGCTGCAAACTGAAGAACTGGTGGGAGGCCGATGGCGTAATGGCGCTCAGCCGGGAACTGTTTGGCGATGCCGATGGCAGTCACGCGACGTGCGGCGAGGTCTCGCTGACCCAATATGCGTACCCGGAGAGCATCAAGTCCGCCAAAATGGATCCGCCGGTTGCACCGACCGGGCCTATCTATGACGCCGCCGACTACCGGCAGCGGTTTCCGGATGGACGGATTGGCTCGAACCCGTCGCTCGCCAACCCGGAAGCGGGCAAGGCCTTGTTTGAGAAAGCACTGGACGGACTGATGGCAGACTACGCGTGCTTTGCCGAGTCGCGGTCCAAAACGACTCTCCGGGCTGCGAAGTGAGCCGGCGACTCATCGGGTCGGTATCTGTCGCAGTGAACAGCCGGTGAAACCTGCGACCGCGACGTCTGCGGTCAAGATTCAGGCCGTTCTGGGCGATGCGTTCGAAGTGCTCGAGTTCGAGGAGAGCACCCGGACCGCGGCCGATGCAGCGGCTGCCGTCGGCTGCACGGTAGGGCAGATTGCGAAGTCGCTCGTATTTATGGCATCCGAGAGCAGTCGGCCTGTGCTGGTGATTACATCAGGGTCAGTACGTGTGGACGAGGCGAAGGTTTCCGCGTTGCTTGGAGAGGCGATCGAACGCGCCACAGCCGACTTCGTGCGCGAAACGACCGGTTTCGCGATTGGTGGTGTGCCACCGATCGGGCATCAAAAGCCTCCTGTCGTGTTTGTTGACAGCAATTTGCTGGAATACGACGTTTTGTGGGCGGCAGCAGGTACGCCGAACGCTGTGTTCCAACTCACGCCGGATGATTTGGTTCGTCTTTCCGGTGGCACAGTGTCGGACGTTGCGGCCTGACTGGACGATCAATCGACGTATTTTGGATTCTAACGAGCGGGAGAAGCGCTGTGAGCTATATCGACGGCTTCGTGATGGCGGTACCCACGGCCAACAAGCAGAAGTTCATCGACCACGCAAAGAAGATCGACACCATCTTTACGGATCTCGGTGCAACACGGGTTGTCGAGTGCTGGGGCGACGACGTCCCTGCCGGGAAGGTGACGGACTTTGCCAAGGCGGTGCAGGCCAAGGACGATGAAACCGTGGTCTTTTCGTGGATCGAGTGGCCCGACAAGGCGACCCGGGATGCGGCGATGCAGAAGATGATGTCCGAAGACTTCAAGGACGAGCGCATGGATCAGGAAAAGAACCCGATGCCGTTCGATGGACAACGGCTGGTTTTCGGCGGCTTTGAGCCGATCGTCGAGTTGTAGATCCGCTCTCCTGGCTGTGGCTATCGCCGCTGCTTGCGGCCCGGGTGTTGGTGGGCCGGTCGTTACGTACGGTGCGTTGGGGACTTCTTCTGCCCGCGAAGGTTGACCAGGTTTTAGTCCGATTTACGCAAGCGCCGCCGCCAGCTTTTCAGCGGCAAACGGATCGTGACTCGGAACCACGATCAGGTCGGGCAGGGATTTTTCCAGCTCACGGACTTTCGCAAAGGAGTTTTTGAGTTGCTCCGCGTTGCCAATGCCCGGTAGCTGGTCCTTGTGCAAATTTTCGAGCTCATACGTCAGGTCGCCGACAAACAGAAGCGGCGGTATGCCGTCGCTACGGACCAGTAACGACATCGAGCCTCGCGTGTGCCCCGGCGTGGGCAGCAGAACCAGGGACCCGTCGCCCATGCAGTCGTAGGCAACGTTGAAAGACGCCAACTGCGGATCCTGCGTCGGTTCAAATTCGATGGGCTGCCAATTCGCACCAGGCAGTTCGATGTGTTCCCGAAGTATCCAGTCTCGCTCGGGGTTCGGGTCGTCGAGCTGTCGCCACTCTTCCCTGCTCACCAACAGCTCGGCTTGCGGGACATGGGCGATGCCGCCGATGTGATCGAAGTGCAGATGAGAAATGACGGCCTTGCGGACGTCGCTTGCCGAAAGGTTAGCCGCCTCGAGTTGTTTGTCGAGCGAGTCCTCCGGGCCAATGTGAAGCCGAAACACTTTCTTCAGAATGAATCGTCCGATGGGCGAGGAGATGTAGTCGGGGTCTGAAACCAGAGCGGGATCTACACCGGTGTCGAACAGAACCAATCCGTCCCGGTGCTCAATGGCGTAGGCGGTGATCGGTGCCCTGATCCAGCTCTTCGATGTCAGCACCCACCACATCAGCGGTTTCGACGTGCCGTATCTGTGTTCGCTGTGCTGCTCGACGTGTCCGGTCGTAAGTGCATGCACTGCCTTGATGGCGGGGCTGAGGGTTTCTGATTGAGCAACCATTGAACGCTCCTCCGTTACCGGATTTTGCTCAGTACCTTTGGATCGACGCTGGCGGCCGCAAGCAGCCCACCCCAGAGCGCGCCGGGAATACCCGGACTTGCGACGTCCTGACCGGCGAGGAACAGGCCCGGAACCGGCGTCTTCGCCCGCAGTGCATCACACATGACGCGTTGCGGAGTCACATCGAGTCCGTAGAACGCGCCCTCGCGATGGCCTGTAAAACTCACGGTAGCCAGCGGCGTGGCGAGCTCGCGGTGCACGACCAGCTTCGCCAGATCGGGAAAGTACGTCTCGAACTGACGCATCAGAGTCGCTTCCGCACGTCGTTTGAATTCGGCATAGTCGGCCCCGCGCTCGCCGCCGGGCAGGTCCGCCCAGCGAGCGACAGACTCCCAATCGCTCCAGGCGAGAATCTGTCCCATGTGCTTTTGCGTTGGGCCAGGGTCGTGTGAAGGATCTTTGAGAGAGCCAAACGACACCGTCATGTGTGGCGAGGGTTCGTCGGGTGCGTCTGTCCAGAGTACGTCCGTCTCACCGGTCGGATAAATCCAGTGGTTCGCTTTTGTCGCACCAGCGGCCTCGATATCGCCTTCGAATCCAAGGAAGACGGTGAAGTTCGCGATGGAAGAGGGCAGTGACCGAATCTCCGCGGTCCATTCATCATGACCACTGTCAGCTGGCAACAGCTTGTCGATAGTCTCGCGTGCGCCGATATTGGAGATCACAGCGTTGGCACGCACCTCCGCGCCTTCGTCTGTGCGGACGCCTACGACGGTATCCCCCTCAAAAATCAGGCTATCCACACGGACGCCTGCGCGGGCCTCGCCACCGTTATTCGTTATCGTCGGAATCATTTGCTCAGCGAACGTGCCGCTGCCCCCGACCGGGTACCACGATCCGCTCGGCAGGTAGGCACCGGCGATCAACGCGTGCACAGCGAAACTCGCCTTGCCGGGTCGTCCACCGTGGTCACCCCACTGAGCGGCCATAACGGCAGCAAGCTCCGGGTGATCCGTGATCTCGTCGATGACCTCTCGGGTAGTTCGCGCACACCATTTCGATATGGCGTGGCGATTCCACCAGTCGAGCAGGTCGCCGGCAATTTCCGGCATCGCTCGGGTCGGGAAGATCTTGTACATCGCCTCTCGGCCTTCGCGGAGAGCGACTGTCCAGGCCTCGATGGCTTCCGCCTGGTCCGGGTAGCGATCCTTGAGGTCTCGTTCCTGCGCTTCGTACGGACGAGAGAGCGACAGCGGCTCGGCCGTTCCGATGTGCAGGGTGTCGTAGACGGAGCCTAGCGAAACGAACTCAATCGGTGAGTCGGTTAGCCAGTCGAGAAGATCGCGCGCACGATCTCCGGGCGCCATACCGCTCAGGTAGTGAATGCCGACGTCCCAGCTAAAACCGTTACGCGAGAAGCTGTGCGTCAGTCCGCCGAGCGTTTGGTGTTGCTCGAGTATCAGAACCCGATGGCCGAGTCGCGAGAGCGCGGCAGCTGCGCTCATACCGCCCATGCCTGACCCTACAACGATGACATCCCAGGTCTCACCTCTGATCTCGGTCATTGCACCATGCTCCTGTCGCGTTCGGAAACAATGTGTCCCGGTGTGCGTTGCTACAATCCGTGCTTTCCGAAAACTCGCTTTCGTCGTCCGTCTGTGACCAAGGCTAATTCGGTTACACTCACCGTTATTGATCGGTGAATCTGTCGTGAAAGTTGTTTCACCGCGCTGTGTTGAGAAACAGAATGAAGAAGATCAAACCTGGTCATGGGCGTCGCGTCACGATGACATTATACATGCGTAACATCCTCAAGAGCCTGTTGCTGGCTTCGGTGCTCTCATCCTGCGCCATGCCGTCGTCTGAGTCTGACTCAATCCTGGTATCTCGCAGCGACTACGCGGACCGGCTTGAAGGTTTCTGGCTCGGGCAAAGCATTGCGAACTGGACCGGAATCGTCACGGAGCTGGACAAGATCGGCGGTGATGGACCGGCCGGCGACTTCTACACCCGAGAGGACTGGGGCGCGCCCGACCAGTCGAATATCTATGTTACCGGTACGGTCGCCCCGTCGACTACGATCGACTGGGTCTTCGAAGACGAAGACAGCGTGTGGGGTGCCGACGACGACACCGACATCGAGTACATCTATCAGCACCTCATGCTCACCCATGACACCAGTCTCTTAACAGGCGAGCAGATTCGCGACGGCTGGCTGCGCCACATCTATTCCGATGACGACACGCCGTTCCGAAATACCCTGGGCGAACCTGAAAACTACCTGTGGGTATCGAACCAGACCGCGTTCGATTTGATGCAGGAAGGCGTCGTCCCGCCGGCAACGAGCGACCCGGACGTCAATCCGTATTACGAAATGATCGACGCGCAGCTGACCACGGAGATATTCGGCGTGTACGCGCCGGGCCGGCCCGACGTCGCGTTGCGGCTGGCGGATCTGCCTATCCGCACAACGGCACGCAGCGAAGCGGCACAGGCTGCCGAGTTCTACGTAGTCATGCATTCCCTCGCAGCCATCTCCGATCCGAATCTGCCGATGAAAGAACGCACGGAAAGTCTCGCCTCGCAGGCTCGTGCGCGACTCCCGGACGACTCCTACATCGCCTTGATGTATGACTTTGTCGAGAGTCGATACCGCTCGGGCGTGCCCTGGGAACAGGCGCGAGACGACGTCTACCAGCGCTACCAGATCGAGCAGCAAGACGGCTACGACATCCCGACTCGCCACCCGGAGTGTTACGGCTGTTTTGCCGCCGGTATCAACTTCGCCGCCAGCATCGTGAGTCTCTTCTACGGTGAAGGTGACTATGAGGAAACCGTGAAGATCGCGGTGCTGGCAGGTTGGGATTCCGACAACCCCGCTGCCACCTGGGGAGGTCTGCTGGGATTCATGCTGGGTAAGGACGAGCTTGAGCGGCTGTTCGACCGGCGTTTTTCGAATCGCTTCAACATCCACCGTACGCGCAAAGGATTCCCGTCACCCGACGGAATCGACACTTTTGACAACATGGCTCAGGGCGGCATTCGGATCGTCGATCGGGTTGTCGTCGACGAGATGGGCGGGACGGTTGCGGGCGACGGCAGTAACTGGCGAATCCCGGTTCGATAAGAGCGACACGTCGAAGCGGGGCGTTCGGAGTCGCTGGCGTGGTGCAATGAATCGGCCCAGAAGAAGACTGCACTTTGCCATACGGACTCTGAGCAGCCAACGCGCCTACAAGGTCACGGGACTCTGCCAAAGCATCGCGATCAAACACCTGGTCGCCGGCCGAGACGGGAACAACCGTGAGAAACCGGGAATTGCTATGAGGAAATCTATTCTGATCACAGGTGGCTCGTCAGGGATTGGCGCCGCTTGTGCAAGAGCAGCCGTCGAAGCCGGGGCTGTAATCGTCATGCCGTTGACCGATGAGGACTACGGCGACAAGAACTACTCGTGTCGAGATCCTGAAGGATACCTGTGGAACTTCGGTAGCTAC
>CAZMEA010000037.1:5190-16467 GCA_964565135.1 uncultured Woeseiaceae bacterium | reverse complement strand
TGATGAGCGGCGTCGTGCAGGTATTCCTGTCCGCACGGCAGTCGAATCGCGTCCACGAGGCGACGGCGCGCATGCAAGAGACGGGGCGCATGGCGCTTGAAGTCATTTCCCGCGACGTTCGTATGGCCGATTTTTGGGGCTGCGCCGCCGACATTACGAACGTCGTCAATAATCTGGACAGTGCGGGGTCTGGCTTCGTCGACTATCAGACAGGTGGCCTGGCCGGCACCGAAGGCGGCTCGGGCGCCTCTGACACGCTGGTCCTCCGTGGCGGTGTCAACTCCGGCCTGCAGGTGCAACCGCCGTACGGCCCTCAGGCGTCCGCGAATATCAAGGTAAACGCCGACAACGGATTGAGCCAGGGCGATATCGTCATGGTGTCGGATTGCCAGAGCGCCGACATTTTTCAGATTACCAACGCAAACGCCGATGGATCAGGAACGGTGGTTCACAACACCGGCAATACGGTGTCTCCCGGGAACTATAACGTGACGAATCCGGGCTGCCCGGGCGGCGGTAACGCACACTGTCTGTCGAAGGTCTACGGCGCCGACGCGTTCCTCTTCGGCGTCTCCCAGATCAGCTATTTCATTGGCACCGGATCGGAAGGCGAGCCGGCCCTGTTCCGCAATGGCGAGGAGTATCTCGACGGCGTTGAAGAACTGCAGGTTCTGTATGGTGAAGATACGACAGGTTCCGGAACGGCCAATTACTTCGTGCCGGCCAATCAGGTCGTCGACATGGAGCAGGTCGTCAGTCTTCGCTTCGCCGTGGTTGCTCGCTCGTACGACGACAACCTGACCGGCGGCATCAATCAGAGCTACTCGGTGCTGGGTGAGAACCGAACGGCCGCAGACGAGCGGCTCCGACAGGTTTATACCTCCACCGTCAACCTGCGCAACAGGCTCTAGGACTCAAAGGAATCAAGGATGGTTACTGCAACACTTCCAGGGACGCGTTCATTAGCCCAGCGCAGTCAACAAAGCGGCGCCGTTCTGGTCGTCAGCCTCGTCATTCTGCTGGTTGTGACCATGCTGGCGATATCCAGCATGCAAAGCTCGTCACTTGAAGAGCGCATGGCTGGCAATACCAATGACCGAAACCTGGCCTTCCAGAGCACTGAATCTGCACTGCGGGAGGCGGAGGTGTTTGTCGAGGGAATCTCCAGTCTCGGCAACTTC
This sequence comes from uncultured Woeseiaceae bacterium, assembly GCA_964565135.1. Taxonomy (GTDB): domain Bacteria; phylum Pseudomonadota; class Gammaproteobacteria; order Steroidobacterales; family Woeseiaceae; genus JBFGFX01. Next base: position 15,286 of record CAZMEA010000037.1, on the reverse strand, counting down.
ACCGGGTCCGCCGGCTTGTTTGGACGGACCGACGCCGAACCGAGCTATGCGGACGCGGCGACCTGGAGCAGTACGTCCAATCACGTTGTCGCGGGCACGGACTTCGGTTCCTACGAAGCTCCGCGTTACTTCGTAAAGAACCTCACGACGGTGACGGGCACGGAAGGCGCGCTGAACATGTCGGGCTACGGTGACAACAAGGGAACCGGAGACATCACCGTGTTTCGGATCACCGCACGCGGTACGGGCGCAAGCGCCGACTCCGCCGAGGTCATTCTGCGCAGCCAGTACGGGCGAATCTTCTAAAGAACGGATTTTTGGTGAACGCCATGGATAGAACTCGTCACCCACTCAAAGCGACAGCGGCAGGTTGCATCCTAGCGATGGCCTCGTTGTCGCCCTCGTTATCGCTGGCTGGCCCCGGAACGCTGTCAGATTCGCCGTTGTTCCTCACCAACCCGGTCGAGCCGAACATCTTCTTCCTCGTCGACGACTCCGGCAGCATGGACTGGGGACTGATGACCGAGGAAGCGGAAGGCATCATGTACTTCGGCTGCAGCTACTACTACACGCAGCCGGCTTCGGATAACCGAGACACCTACATTGTTCCATCGGAAGAGGGCCTGCTGGCGCAGGGCATTGCAGCACCCTATGGGGGTGTCTGGCGAGCCTGGAGTCCGGAGTACAACAAGGTTTACTACGATCCTCGAATCACGTACACGCCGTGGCCAGGCGTCGACACAAACGGGAATGCATACGCCAACGCTGATCCAGCTGCGGCGCTTATCGACCCCTATGACCCGGCAGCCGGAACCCAGAACCTGATCGCAGACACGTCCTACGACACCGACTACTGCACGGGTGGCCTTGGCCTTTTCACGGTGAGCAACTTTTATCCGGCGCACTACTACACATGGACCGATTCGAATATCAACGGCGTGATTGATATCGATGATGCGCATACAAAGATTGAAATCCGCTCGACAACGCCGGTCTACATGAGCGGCGTCAATCGTCGTGACTGCGCGCTGGCACCCAAGTGCACCTACGCCGAAGAGATTCAGAACTTCGCGAACTGGTACAGCTACTACCGTCGACGCGAATACGTCGCCAAAGCAGCCTATGGCCAGGTCATCGCCGGCGCCGGCAACTCCCGAATGGGTCTCGCTACGCTGCACAACAATGCATCGGTGAATACAGAGATCGCGTCGATGAACGCCGATCCGGCAACGGGCGCCAAGAACACCTTGCTGGACTCGCTCTATGAGATGCAGGCCAGCAGCTTCACCCCGCTTCGCACTGCGCTCGACAACAGCGGCAAATACCTGAGTTGCGAAACCAACGGCTTCTTCAGCACCTGCCCTGCGCTACCCGTCGCGACGGGCGGCGAATGCCAACAGAACTTCACCATCATGATGACCGATGGCTACTACAACGGTGCCTACACTGGTGTCGGAAACGCCGACGGTGACAATGACACGGAATGGGATAGCGATACGGCCGGCCCGTACGGCGACTCGTCGAGCGACACGCTCGCTGACATCGCGATGGAGTATTACGAAGACGACATACGCCCAACGACCGACAACAAGCTGGTCCCGCCTCCCGGTGCCATCGACGAGAACACGGCGCAACATATGGTGACGTACTCGGTCGCCTTCGGCGTCCAGGGCGGTATCAAGAGCATGCCTGCCAGTGGTACAGATCCGTTTTCATGGCCGGCACCGACGACCAACGAAGCGTTGATTGATGACCTTCGTCACTCCGCATGGAACGGTCGAGGCGAGTTCTACAGCGCTCAGGATCCGACCGAACTCATTACCGGGCTTCGCGGCGCCGTGCGATCGATTCAGAGCCGCATTGGCTCGGCGGCGTCAGTTGCATTCAACACCGGATCTCTGAGTACGAATTCAGAAGTCTACCTTGCACTGTTCAACAGCGAGCAGTGGAGCGGTGATCTGATGTCATTCGATCTCGATCCGAACAACGGCGATGTCGATCCCATCCCGAACTGGTCCGCCGCCACACGACTTAGCAGTCGTGATCTTGGCTCGAATGATCGAACGATCCTCACGCACAACGGCACCGACGGTATCGCGCTGCAGTGGAACACGATGACAACAGCGCAGAAGGAAGACTTCCGCACCGATTCCAGTGGAGCGCAGGATACCGAGGCATCCGGAATGGCGAGACACGCACACTTTCGGGGCGAACGTGCGTGCGAATTTTCGTCGTCGGAAACCTGCTATCACACGGACGGTACCAATACGTTCACAGCGAAGTCCCTGCGTGAGCGAAACGGCAGACTCGGTGACCTCGTTCACTCGGGTCCTGTCTTCGTAGGCACTCCCGAATCTGACTGGCCCGACGTCGGACCCTTCCCCGGTACCGTTGGTGATACATACACGGAGTTCAGGGAAGCGCAGGCGAACCGCGACGGCGTAGTCTACGTTGGCGGCAATGACGGGATGCTGCACGGGTTCGACAGAGCAACCGGTGACGAAGTTCTGGCTTACGTGCCCAACGTCCTGTTTTCGAACGCTGCGGCAGACGGTCTGCACTATCTCTCCGACCCGTCGTACGCGCACCGCTACTACGTAGACCTTCGGCCATCGGTCGCGGACGCCTATATCAAGACCGCAACCACCGGTTCTGAGTCATGGCGTACTGTTCTCGTTGGCGGCCTGCGAGGCGGTGGCCGCGGTCTGTTCGCGCTCGATGTGACCGACCCTGCCGCTTTCTCCGAAAGTGGAACGGGACCCGAGAAAACCGTGCTTTGGGAGTTCACCACTGCAGACGATCCGGACCTTGGCTACACCTTCAGCCGACCGTCGATCGTACCCCTGCAGGGTTCCGGCAATTCGATCCGCTGGGGTGTTGTCGTAGGTAACGGCTACAACGATCTGGGCAGCGGCGAAGCAAAGCTGTTTGTGTTGCTCATCGAAGAAGGACTGGACGGCACATGGTCGGCAGGCGACTACGTCGAGATCTCCACCGGTGTCGGAACCACAACGGACCGTAACGGCCTGTCTACGCCCGCCGTTATCGACTCCGACGGCGATGGTCTTGCAGACCGAGCTTACGCTGGAGACCTCGAAGGCAACATGTGGGTGTTCGACCTATCGGGATCCAACACCGGCAACTGGGACGTCGCCTACAGCCAGGGCCCGACGCCGAAACCCTTGTTCACTGCTCCGGCGAATCAGCAAATCACGTCGTCTCCGGTAGTCGTTCGGAATAAGGACCAAGCGACGTCGAATTCCAATTACCCGAATACGCTGGTGATGTTCGGCACCGGTCAGTACCTGACCAACGCGGATATCACAACGACCAATGCCCAGGCCATGTATGGCGTGTGGGACGCCGGTGACGACGAGCTGGACCAAACAGATCTGGTGCAGCAAACCATAAGTATCGGCAGTACAACCGGTGGGGATATCGGCCGTACGCTCAGCAACAACGCGGTCGACTACAGCAACAAGCACGGCTGGTACATGACGTTCCCGGATTCCGGCGAGCGGCTGGTAACAGACCCTGTCATTCGAGGCGACCTCGTGTTCTTCAACACGATGACGCCGGATACCAATCCATGTCAGGCAGGCGGTGTCGGCTGGCTGATGGTCGCGAAATGGAATAACGGTGGCCGGCCGGACGAAGTCGCATTCGACATCAGCAATGACTCACAGCTCGACGGGCTCGACGAAATTAATGGCGAAGCTGCAGCCGGCGTCGAGATCATCGGCATACCGACGTCGCCGGTTAATCTCGCGAACAAGCGCTACACGTCAACGACGCAAACGACAGGCGGCAGCACAATCAATATCACCGAAATCATCAAGGTCTCCGGACCGCGAACAGGACGATTGTCCTGGGAAGAACTCGCACAGTGAGGAGCTGACAATGCGAACCAAGCTACTGAATCGGATCGGTGTCGCCCTCGCGCTCCTATGGGTCGCCGGGAGCGCTATTGCCCAGAGCCTGCCTGCTTACTATCCCAGCGAAGGCTTCCAGCGTACCGGCAGAGTGGACGCCGTGCTGGCCGACACCAGGAAGATCATTATCAACGATATCCCCTACGTGCTATCGGATAACGCGGTCGTGCATGCGCTGAATTCGTACAGCGTACCGCTGTCGCGACTTCGCTCCGGAAACACCATCGGATTCAGGACCAGCGGTCAACGCCAGGTCACGACGATCTGGATACTGCCCGACAACTACGCAAGACGGGGACGACGATGAACAAAACGGAGCACATGCACAGGGCCCGACAGTCCGGCTTTAACCTCGTTGAGCTGATGGTGGTGGTTGCGATTGTGGGAATCATTGCAGCGTTCGCCTACCCGTCCTACCTGGACAGCGTTCGCGATACGCGCCGGGCGGATTGCACCGGCGCGATGACCAGTCTCGGCAGCGCCATGGAACGCTTCTACTCCGTCAACGGCACATACCTCGGCGCGGCTACAGGCGGGGCTAACACCGGCGCCCCCGGCATCTTCTCGACGACCTGCCCCGTTGACGGCAACAACCCGAACTACAACCTGACTATTCAGGCCGCAACCGCATCCACGTACACCTTGCGCGCCGCGCCACTCGGCGATCAGCAAAACGACGGCTGCGGCACGTTGTCGCTAACCAATACCGGCCTGAAGGGCGTCGTGGGCGCCGATTCGGGCGTCACCTGGCAGAACTGCTGGCAGTAGCCATCGACCAATGCATTCCCAGAGAACAATCGACATGAAGAGACACATATCGTTAGCCATCCTCGCTTCAACCCTCCTTGCGTCCGGCTCAGCATTGGCGGACGTCTGGAAATGGGTTGATCAACTGGGCGTCACGCATTTCGTCGACACCGCACAACCCATGTTCACCTGGATCGATGACTCGGGAAAGGTTGCGTTCAGCGACACGCCAGACCACGAGGATGCAGTAGCGGTTCAGCTGGTCTGGCATTCCAGAGGCAAGATATCTGACATGCAGGCAGGTGAGACGGCGGACGTTGGTGAGGAGATTCCGGAGACTCCCGAAGAACGAGAAGCCAGGGAGGCCGCTGAGGCAAAGTATTGCCAGCGCGTCAGCGAGATTCACGACGCCTACACGAATGCACCGAAGCTCTACCGCACGAATGAAGACGGCGAGCGCGAATACCTCAGCAAGCGTGAGACGCGCAAGCGGATACGAGAGATTGCCACCATCCGCAAGGACGCCTGCAAGTAAGCATCTGGATCTCTTACAGACCCAGCTCGCGAATGCGTTTGGCTTCGAGCTTTATCGCGTCGACCTCCGCTTCACTGACGGGGTAGAAAAGCCCCAGACGGCAAACAGCGCCATCCTCGAGGCCGGAGCCGAACGGCTCCAGCACGGTTATCGTGTCAACGTTACAGAGCTGCCTTGCGTTCGTGCGAAACGAAAACGCATCACTCCGTTCCAGCCCGAAGCAACGGCGTGGCAACACGTTTCGATAGATCGCTTTCCCGTGCATATAGAAGAGCACGTTCCGGTCGTCAATGACGTCCGTCGAGTCGAGTGACGCGAGACTGATACAACGTTCGGACGGCACGCTCTCGTCCGGGGGATAGACGAACCGTTCGTCATCCGACTCCGTCGATTCGAGTCCGGCACAGCCCGTTAACAGCGCCAGCACGGCAACGGCGGCGAGCTTCTTCACGCTTGATCTCCCGTTTGATCGCTACCGGGTCCGACCATACCAACTCTATCTGCGCAGATCATTTGCCGAGCTCGGTCGGATACGGCGGCGCTTCACGCGGGACGGTCGGGACATACTCATCAAGCTCACTGAGAATCTCTGCAACGGCGGCCTCCAGCTGCGAATCCCGCCCTGCGTTCGTCAGGATTGGATCAAGCTGCACCTCAATATCCGGAGCGACGCCCTCATTCTCGACCGTCCACCGGCTTTCCGGATCGAAGAATCGAAAGTAAGGCACAACCAGTCGCCCACCATCCGCGAGGACGGGGTTTGTTGCGATGCCGATGAGCCCACCCCAGGTGCGCGTACCCAGCAGCTTGCCGATACCCAGATAGCGGAACGTGTGTGGCAGATAGTCGCCGCCGGAACCCGCGTCCTGGTCAATCATCATGAGCTTCGGTCCGTGTAACGCTCCGGCCGGCGTATTAAAGATCAGTCCATCCCTGTCCTTCCAACCGGACAGATGCGTACGGCTCAGTACCTCGACGATGTAGTTGGCGGCCTGCCCACCGCCGTTCGAGCGCTCATCGAAGATGATCGCATCCTTGTCGACCTGCGCGTAGAACATCCGATTGAAGAAGCTGTAACCGGCGCCCGCCGTGTTCGGCAGATACACATACCCGACCCGTCCGTCCGTTGCTGCGTCCACCGCCGCCCGGTTCTGTTCAACCCAGCTCCAAAGACGGATCGCACTTTCTGACTCCACCGGTTCGACCACAACATCGCGGGAGTTTCGGCCGTTTGCAGTGGGGCCGACCGTCAGGGACACCTGACTGCCGGCGGTACCCTGAAGCCGCTCGAAAACGTTGTCAGCCGCCGAAAGGTCGATGCCGTTGATGGCCAGCAGGTATTCGCCGGCCTGCACCTGGTTACCGGGGCTGGCCAGCGGCGCCTTGAGAAACGGATTCCAGGCCTCGCCGGAGTAAACCTGCGACACGCGGTAGCGGCCACGATCCAGCTCGAAATTGGCACCGAGCAGACCTGTCGAACTGCCCTGCTCGCGGTGGACGTCGCCGCCACTGATGCGATTGTGACCCACCTGCATCTCGGCAATCATCTCGACGATCAGATCGTTGAGATCCTCTCGCCGCCCGACGTGCTCGACCAGCGGGCGATACCGCGCGTAGATGGCGTCCCAGTCGAGGCCATGCAGGTCCGGGTCGTAGAAGAACTCCTTCTCCATGCGCCAGGCCTCGTCGAAGATCAATCCCCACTCGACGCGCGGATCGATACGCACCCGCAGACCGCTGACGTCGAGTGCCTCTGTTTCAATGCTGTCCGCAACTTCCGCTACGGCAATAGAGCCATCGGCCTTTCCGATGATCAGATGCGAGCCACTCGCGCTGAGCGAGAAGTCATTGACGCCCGAAACGACGTCGCTGGCTTCCTGCTCCTCGAAGTCAAACCGGCGCAGAACATTCTCTTCAGCAGCATTCTCTCCAGGTGGAAGATTGGCCACTCCCGGCTGAATGCGGTCAATGAAGTACAGCTTGCCGTCCTTGGCCGACGCCAGGCGTCCGTAGTTTGCTTCGGCAACCGGCAACGCCACGATGCGATCGCCCAGTCCGTCAACATCGATTTCAGTTACGACCTGATCATCGTCACTGTCACCTTCGTCTTCCTCCTCGCCACTGTCAGCGTCCGCCTCGTCACCGGTCACGGGCGCCAGGGGAGATTCGCCGTCTGCCGCGAGCACCGCTGCGTACAGGCCGGCACGGTAAGGGCGTTCCTGACTGGTCATGTTCAACCCGACCTGGCCCGGGCCGGAGTTGGTCGATGCCGCGAAATACAGGTACTTGCCGTCGTGACTGAACGCGGGCGCCGACGCGTCGGCGTCCCCGTCGGTAACGACGCTGGCTCTTCCACTGGCAAAATCATGCAGCATGATCTGCCGGTGAAAGTTCGGTCGCTCGCGGGTGTACGCCAGCCAGCGTCCGTCCGGCGAAAACGCGGCGTCGATTTGTTCCCGTCGGGCACCCTCCGCCAGAATTTCGGTATCGCCGTCGTCGAGTGAGATCGAATACAACCGCAGGTGGTTGTCCTGATAGACGATGCGTTCGGCGTCGCCCGGGGACCATTGCAGATTGCTGTAGAAGTGCGGGCCAAGCGCGTACTCGCGGCGTTCACCGTTGCCCGTCTGGTCGACGAGCACCAACGACTGACCCTCGAGAGACTCGACGATGTAAGCCACTCGGTCGCCCTTCGGGGACCAGACGCCTTCATACTCACGGACGCCATTCGAGTCGGTGATGTTCCGCGTTGAGCCGTCGTCGACGGGCACCGTGAACACATCGCCCCGCGCTGTAATGATCGCCCGCTTACCGTTCGGTGAAATGTCACCCGACTGGATCGTGCCGGAAGCATCCTTCCACTGCACACGCAGCTGCGGGAGATCCGGATTCAGCGAGATATCGAGTTCCTCGACCGACCCGCTGACAGTATCGAGCGTCTTCAGTCGCCCGCCGACTTCGTAGATGATCGTGCGTCCATCGCCGTCTGCCCCACGCACTTCCCAGATGTCTTCAGAGGTCACGCGCTCGATAGCGCCGTCGCGATACCGAAACACATTGAAGAGTTCGTTCTCACGATCAGACAGGAAGTACAGGTCGTCGCCCAGCCAGAAAGGATCAAAGTTCGTAGCACCGGCACCCGGCACTGTCTGCACCGCGTTGCTCTCGAAGTCCATAACGAGGATCGCGGGCGTTGTTCCGCCGCGATACCCCTTCCATCCGGAGCTGCCGCCAAAGAGGCCGTTGTACCCAGAGCCAAACGCGATGTACGCCAACCGGGAATCGTCGGCGTTGTAGGTGCCTCGATAGAACCGAGCGGCCATTCGCTTTTCGGGCAAACCGCCGTCGAGGGACGCGTGGTACAGCTGTCCGGACCGGCCGTGGTCGGTCTCCCGTCTTGATGCAAACGTGACCGCGGAGCCGTCCGCTACCCAGCCGGTCGGCGTGTCCGAGCCAGGGTGCCAGGTCAACCGTTTCGGCTGCCCTCCATCGACGGAGATGACGTACACATCCCTGTTGCGCTCATAGTCACCCGCATAGGCGATCAGACTGCCGTCCGGCGAGAAGGTCGGCTCGCTTTCCTCAGCAGGGTGCGACGTGAGTCGCCGCGGGTTCGAACCGTCCCGATCGGCAATCCATATGTCGCCGGCGTAGACAAACGCGATGTGGTCAGCCGAGATTGCCGGTTGTTCAAGCAACAGCGTTTGTTGCGCCGATGCGGCCGACGCCGAGATACCCAGAACGAGTAACGCGAGAAGGGTTCGATAGTGCATAGCTTCCTCAAGACTCAGGCGGTGCCGGCCTGTTCGCTAAGACTGCCGGCATTTCGAAGCGCGCCAGTATAGTCTCAGGTGAAACTTCGACCAATCCTTTGGCGATGCACGGGTTAGATCAAGCGTGAATATGCGGCGTCGTGAACACGAGGAACATCCCGATGAGAATTCCGACGCGGTACGCCCAGGTGTTGCCGGAGTCGGGACCGGACGACGAACGTTCGTCGTCTGAGTGGGAATGATGATGCGTGACGCCGAAGGCAACGACGTGCACGAGCGAGCCTGAAACAAACGCCTGAAACCAGGCGACAGCGGGTGCGGCAGCCATGTCCATGAACGGCTGTCCCATCATATAGGCTGCGCCGGTTGCAGCAAAGATGATCGCGAACGTCGTTACGGCCGCCGTGAGCCCAAGACCGCTGCGGACCGACCACCAGATAGCCATGCCGACCGGAATGCGATGCACGATGACACCCAGCGCGAGCTGATTCTCGAACAGCCCGCCGAACAGTCCGCCATGTTCATGCGCGTGATCGACACCCGGAGCGACAGCCGGCAACAGAGCAATCCCGTCCACCGTTGCGTGAATGACGAGGCCGATCGCAGCGAGGACCAGAATGAAACCGTGCGCCTCACGAACTGACTTCTCGAACAGGCGTTCGACGAGCACCGGAAAGGCAAGTCCCGCCAGCAGGAAGCCGACGGCAAACAGACCACCCGCCGCAACCGCATCCGGAATGATGAAAACGCAGACCAACCCGGCAACGGTAATGAAGACAAAGCCATCCAGAATCTGTCGAAGGTTTGGCTGTCGACTGCCCAGCGCATAGACGAAGGGTCCGGCGACGAGCGCGAGCATACTGAGAACGAGAGGCATGAAACGATGGTCGGGCGAGGCAACGGCTAGTCTACCGCAGCCACCTGGCGACAAGTGATATCGGAAGCTGCCGAGACGTGTCACCATCGGGTCCGGGATCGCACATTGGACTGGAGACCGACCGGCGGATGCATCGATTGTGTCAGCATGCCTGCAGATCAGGTCAGGGGATTATCTGCACGTTACTCCTTGGCGTAACGATGGTGTCGTGCTCTCCCTACAGGGTCGTCAA
>CAZMEA010000037.1:0-5090 GCA_964565135.1 uncultured Woeseiaceae bacterium | reverse complement strand
GTGAATACGTCTCGTTGCACTATCGAAGAAGCGGATGCCGAAGCCCTGGAATCAATCGGCGCAATTTGCCGCTTCGAACCCTTCGACGAGCGTCAGCTCGAGCTGCTGGTGCGGCTGCTCAACGAAATTCTCGAGCGTTATCCGGGGATCGACCCGGTGGACGTCGTCGGTCACTCGGATATCGCGCCGGAGCGCAAAATGGACCCCGGGCCGCAGTTTCCCTGGCGACGACTCCACGAACTGGGCATTGGTGCCTGGTTCGATGCTCCGACACGCGAGCGTTACGCTCGCCGCTTCGAAATATCGCCGCCCGATACCTTGGCGCTGCAGGCTGCACTCGCCGCCTACGGCTACAACCTCACGCCGAACGGGGAATGGAATGCAGGCGCCCGAAAGGTGGTCCGGGCTTTCCAGATGCACTTCACACCTGAGAACGTCACAGGCGAACCGGACGTCGCCACTGCGTCGGCCGTTTTCGCACTGCTCGAGAAGTACAAACCCGATAGCCTCGAACAAATTCTGGAACAGTTTCCCGAACGATCGGGGTCAGACTGAACGCTTTTTCTCAGCGTCAATAAAAACCGGGACCCTGGTTAGCCCAGAGCCCCGGCCACAGACGCTCGAGTCCGGAAATCCGCATCGCGCCATCGAGCGATTCGCGCGCGGACTTGTAGCATCGACCAATCCGGCTGGACCGGTTGTGACCCGATTCACAGCACGAATCAACGCGTCAGACTGAAAAAAAACCGCCGAAATTTCCGTCAGTTACAGAGTGACATAACGCCAAAGGTTTCGGTCCGCCAAGCCGCGGCTCGACCGTAGGCGATATGTCGCATTAGCGTGCGGAATCAGCCGTCCGCTGCCAAAACCGGTATAACCAGCGCCGCAGACCCCAGCACGCCTGCATCGCTGCCGAGACCGGGCGTCACTACCAGCGTATCGAGGCCTTCGAGGACCTCGGGCACGGATATATAGCCGTTCAGCAGGCTCTGCACCTTGCTGTGAACGAGGGGGTACAACGCCGAGTTGGACATGACGCCACCGCCGAGCACGATGCGTTCCGGCGCGACGAACAGGATAACGTTGCTGACGAGATGCCCCAGGTAATGACTCACGCAACGCCAGGCATCGTGATCCGAGTGCAGCTCGTTCAGCGGCGTACCCCATCGAGCGATTATCGCCGGACCGGCGGCCATGCCCTCGAGGCAGTCGCCGTGATGCGGACAGCCTCCGGCATATTCGTCACCCGCAGCACAGGGCACGCGGATGTGCCCGACCTCGGGGTGAAGCACACCGTGAACCGACTGTCCGTTGATAAGTATCCCGGCGCCAATCCCGGTACCAATGGTGATGTAGACAACGGATTTCGCGTCCCGCGCTGCACCCCACCGCACCTCGCCATGGGCTGCGGCGGATACATCGGTGTCCAGGGCGATAGGCAAGGCGAATCGGTCAGAGAAGAAACCGATCAGGTCAAAGTCGACCCACGCAAGCTTTGGCGTGCGGCCGAGGCGTCCGTAGTCCGGGCTTGCGGGATTCACGTGTACAGGGCCAAAGGCACCAACACCAATACCGTCTATCGGACCGTGTGCATGCGTCAGTCGATCGACCGCGTCGGCCACGTCGACCAAGGTTTCGTCAGGGTCGCGAGTCGGGTGTGTACTGCGTGCCAGCAGTCGACCGTCACCACTCACCAATCCGACCACGGTCTTGGTGCCACCCAGTTCGATACCTGCATAGAGCCCCATGCGCCTACTATAAGCGACCGGGCACGAGCTGGTTATGCCTGCACGTCGAAACCCATGTCCGTCAGCAAGGCGGGAATCTTCTTCTTCAGACCAAAGAAGCCCTTTCGCGCGTGCGGCCACACCAGATCGTCGAATTGTCGTCGCATTCGAATGAGGCGTATGCCGCGAGCGCGCAATGCCGGCTCAAGCGTGGTCAGCACGTCAGCGGACGCGCCTTGTGGCGGGTCAGCAATGACCACGGTATCAAGCGACCATCGCGCCGCCCAATCGAGAACACCGTCGACGGAATCGCCGGTTTCAACGCGAGCGTTGTCTTGCAGGTTGTCACTGAAACGACGTAACCCGTCGTCCAGCGCGCCGGCAGAAAACTCAAGAACGTGCTCTGCAACGGACATTGGCGATCGCAAGGACGCCGTCTGCAGCGCATGACAGGTCTGTATCTCGACATCAGGCGCCAACGAAACCGGATCGCAGTCATCATCGGTCAGAAGCAGGCCGACGGTACCATCGACCGGCGCCGTATCAGCGACCCGAATCGCCTGTGCTTGCGGCGGCAGTGAGCCGGCAACCGGGATGGCGACCTCGGCCAGATCATCGCCGGGATCAAACCGCCCGGCCGTGTACTCGCGAATGTTCGAGGCGCGCGCCAGGTAGGTTTTGCCTTGCGTATGCAGTCCACCAACCCACCGCCAGCTGCAGGTGTTCGCGGCAGCATCACCGTCGAGCAGGTGTTGCATGAAGAAGTCGGCGCCCAGTTCCCAGGGCAGCTTGAGGGTAAAGATCCAGATACTGGCAAACCACATGCGCGCATGATTGTGCAGGTAGCCGGTCAGTCGCAGCTCCTGGACCCACGCGTCGAAACAGTCGATGCCTGTACGCCCCTCGACGGCCCTGTCGTAGGCGGCACGCAAACCGGCGTCGCAGCCGAGCTCTTCCACAAGCTGCAGCACCCGTCCGGTGTATCCGTGCCAGACGCCGGGCCGGTGTTCGAGCCAGCCTTTGAAATACGTTCGCCAAAAGACTTCCTGGACAAACTTGTCGACGCGCCGCAGGGGAAACTGACTCAACGTTGCCGCCAGGATTTCCGATTCGAGAATCAGTCGATGTCGTACGTACGGCGACAGACCGGACACGTTGCTCCGATCCGACGGCCCGAAGTCGAAGTTGCGGCGTTTGCCGTAGGCGCTGGCGCCACCAGCCAGCCAGACACTCAGGCGCTGCTCTGCGGCGGCTCGCGCAGGAAGGTAAGCCGATTCGGGGGGCATTGCGGCGACGCGGGCCGGGCTGCTCATATCATCTTCTCCGGATCCACAAAATCGAGATGGCGTTGTCGAGGGTTTCTTTCAGCCGCGGCGCGACCGCTCCGACGTCGGCTGCCGTGTTTCGCGTACACCGACTTTGCCTCCTGTCCGTGCGTGACAGTTCTGCGCACCTGCGACAAGCGCTGCTTCGCGATTCTCGCCGCTTCGAGATGATCCACAATCGGATAGGGGTAGCGCTTGCCGAGAACCGAGTCAGCGACCGGTGATTTCCACGGCTCGTGAATGAAGGCAGAGGGCACGTCGGCGAGCTCAGGCAGCCAGCGTCGCACGAACACGCCATCGGGATCCTGGTCGTACCCCTGCTTCACGGGATTGTAGATTCTCAGCGCGTTGATGCCGGTCGTGCCAGACTGCATTTGCACCTGCGGCCAGTGGATACCGGGTTCGTAATCGGTAAACAGTCGCGCCAGATGAGCACCGCTGTCCCGCCAATCCAGCCATAGGTGATAACTGGCTACGGCCATCAACATCGCCCGCATTCGAAAGTTGATCCAGCCGCTGGCAGCGAGCGCGCGCATGCAGGCGTCGACGAACGGAAATCCGGTCTCGCCACGCTGCCAGGCTGCAAGAAAGGCATGACCGGGATCCGACTGACGCAAACCGTCGTAGGCGGTGTGCATGTTCCCGAACTCGATGCGCGGTTCATCTTCGAGCTTCTGCATGAAGTGGCAATGCCAGTGCAGCCGCCCGTTGAAGGACTTCAGCGAACCCGACCACGATGACCCCACCGACCGCGGAAACGCCGCCTGTCGCTCCTGTTGCTGCCATGTGGCCTGAGTAACCTCTCGCAGCGACAACGTTCCCCACGCCAGGTGCGGGGATACCCGCGAACAACCGGTCTCAGCGGTCAGCGGACTCGACATCGCCGTGCGATAGCCGGCACCACGCTTTTGCAGGAAAGACTCGATCGTCTCGATCGCAGCCCGTCGTCCACCCGCCTGACGTTCCGGACAGGGATCATCAGGTAGTCCGAGTGCAGCCGCGCCAGGAAGAGGGTCACTGGCGATGCCGGTGGCACCGCGAACAGTGCCGGGCGGCGGCGTCAACGGCTCTGCCATGAATCCGTCCCAACGCTTTGCCCAGCCCTTGCGGTGACTGCAACCGCGCTCAATGCCATGTTGCCGTATCTCGTGCCATGGCAACGAGTGACGAGTGCACCAGTCGGCGACCGCTCTGTCCCGCCGAAACGTCCAATCGTTTCCAGTTTCCTGGTGGGACCAAAGTGCAGAGATTGGTGTTTCGCGATGCAGCGCATCGAGTATTTCTGTGACGCGTCCTACGCGAACGACAAGGGGTGCGCCGAGTCGGGACAGGTCCTGGTGGAGCTCGTCGAGAGATTCCCGGATAAAGGCCCACTGGCGACCCGACGCATCCGGCTGCTGCCAATACTCGGGTTCAACGACGTAGAGCGGCAGCACAGCGCCGCGGCTTGCCGCCTGGACCAGAGGCCGGTGGTCAGCTATGCGCAGATCACGTTTGAACCAGACGACCTGCACAACGGTCTCCCGCATTCAGGCAAGGTGGAAGCGGGCCCGACGCAGTCGGGCCGCGAACAAGTGCAGTGCGGCAATCAGCTGCCGGGCTTCGGTGCCCAAACGCTGCACCAGCCAGAGCCAGCAACCTGCTTGCCGGGGAAGATGCTGCAGGGTGCGGCAGCGGAGTCAGCGTCTCCGGTGTACAGCGCGCAGTTATTGCAGAAGCGCTCACCGGGGCGAAGCGCCGGATCGGCCTTGGTGGCATCTGCCACGTACTTCAGGGCGACGGCGGTCGGATCTGCTTCATCAAGAAGCGGGAGATCCTGCGCCCGCGACGTCGTCGAGACGACGCTGAGGCCTACAATCGACGACGCGGCGCCAGAAACGAACGCGCGGCGTGTGAGTGCTTTCGGGGATTTGCCAACGGTACTCATGTGCAGTCTCCAGATAAGAACCGGCCGGCGGGAAACCGCCGGCCGGAGAAAGCAGAAGTAGGAGAATCGGGGGCGAGGGACTACCTCTGCTTTGCGACACCAGGGTGCGAG
>CAZMEA010000036.1:0-16501 GCA_964565135.1 uncultured Woeseiaceae bacterium | reverse complement strand
CGACCGCCAGCGACCAGGTATGCAGCAGCGGCTTGGACTCGGCCGGCCCATCGAAATAGCCGGTGCCGGCGAAGAAAAAGAAGTTGGATGAAAAGAGCGACGTTGCGATCGTGCTTTCCGCCAGTTCTTCCAGCTGAGACGGCGTCAGCATCACCAATCCCGCGATAATCGTCGCGATCAGCACAACCATGAGGGCGGGAAGGATGCGACGCACACGACGCTCGTAGAACCGGGCCAGCGTGAACCGGTTGTCCTTCAGCTCGCGGACGATGATGGATGTGATCAGAAATCCGGAGATGACGAAAAAGATGTCGACACCGACGTACCCGCCACCAAGACCGTCGATACCAACGTGAAAGAGAACGATCGACAGGACCGCTATGCCTCGAAGCCCGTCGATGTCAGCGCGGTAATCGGGCGTCATCGGGTCAGGCGTGTGGAGGTGTCGTGGCGGAGGTGGGTTCCGGCAGTGCCGTCCGGACGTGCAGACATCGAGTGCGCTCTTTACGGGTTGCTTGAACGCCGCATGCGCCGATACGCGCTCACTTTCCGTCGGGCATCGAGCGCCTGCAACACGCGGCGGGGCCAGTATACCGTCTCGGGATAGCGGCTTTTCGACATGTCCGCTTCGACACCCTCGAGTATCTGCTCCCATTCCGCCGACGACTCATAGCCGCACTCGATCAGCTCCGGCGTCAGCGATCCGTGCAGCTGTTGCTGCCCCTTGATGCGTGGCAGGTTCTCGCGCCAACGGCCGAGACTGGTTGGTGCGATCGGCCGAACGCTGTGCATGGCCAACTTCGATTTCTCGGAAACCTCGGCATGCTCGTGATAACGGGAAAACGGATGGCGCTGTTTAAGCCAGGGAAACTTTGCCGCAATCGCTGATTGAATGTCATCCGGTCGACTGACGAAGTCCTCGTAGCGCACCGTCATAAAATTCGGATGCTCGAACAGGGGTCGCGCCGCATCGTGCAGTTCACGCCACAGCCGAATGTTGGAGTAATAGATATCGCGATCCTTGCCATGCCGACTGACGATGACATCGCGCGGGTCACGCAACACGTAGATTGCGTAGAAACCAGGATCGTCACGCATGATCGCCTGCAGGTACATCGTGTCTTTCGGCCGTTTGGTTACGACGACAGTACCCGCATCACCCTCGACCTGATTGAAACGGATTTCGTGGTCGTAGTGCTTGTCGACTGCGAAACAGGTCACCATGGCCTCATGCAACAGGGTCGTACCGCTGCGCGGTGAACAGGCGACGATATGCAAATGGCGGAAGTCAGGCACGGTGTGTGAGCTTGCGTTGGGCTGATCGGCCGCCCTTGAACGATCGGACGGTCTACAGAGGATACGGCAATTGCACAGTGCTCGCTGACTCGTCCGAAATCCATGAAGACCTCGGCCTGCAAGGCTCCGCTACGCCCTCATATTCAATATCCGTCTGTAAGCTCGGGCCCGATCAGGGGTAGTCTCGGCCCGGTCTTTGAACGTCTGCTTCGGAGGGACGGTTATGAACGTGTATTTGTTCTTCAACGGGAACTGCAGGGAAGCGTTCGACTTCTACGCCGACGCGCTGGGCGGCGAGATCGTGATGAGCACAACCTATGCCGATGCGCCAGCTGACTTGGTCGTGCCCGAAGGGGCACAGGACCTGATCATGCACGTCACGCTGTCCGCCCTGGGCGGCGTTGTCATGGGCAGCGACAATGTCGAGGGATTCGGGCCACCGCGCACCGCAGGCTCCAACTTCGCCATCTCCGTATCGCCGCCGGACAGGGATGCAGCCGATCGTATCTTCGCCAGGATTACGGCGGGCGGATCGGTCGATATGCCGATGCAGGACGCGTTCTGGGGCTCGTACTTCGGCAGCGGGCGGGACCGGTTCGGGGTCGAGTGGATGATCAATCTAAACACGCAAGGCCAGACCGATCCCTGACCAGGGGCGTTCTTCCACAGTGTCTGCGCTGTAATAAGCGCGCTGCGCTATCGGTCGAAGTTCCTGTGCAAGCAACGGATACGCAGGCAATGAAACGGATATTCGCAGTTTTGGTTCTGGCGCTCGTGATGTCGCCCGGCAGCGCCGGGGAAGTCTCGTCGCAGACCTTCTCCAGCGCGGGGCGCAATGTCGCGCTGATCGAGCTCTTCACATCGGAGGGCTGCAGCAGCTGTCCGCCGGCAGACCGCTGGCTGAGCCGGCTCCAGCATGACGATCGTCTGTGGGTCGATTATGTACCCGTCGCGTTTCACGTCGACTATTGGGATTATCTGGGTTGGCCGGATCGCTTCGCGGATGCAGAGTTCAGTGCCCGTCAGCGTCGCTACTTCAACGAGGGCGCGGTCGGTACCGTTTACACACCGGGTGTGTTTGCCGAAGGCTCAGAGTGGACGGGCTGGCGTCGCGTCGATACACCTCGAGCTGGCCGCAACGGGGACGCGGGTCTCCTTACAGCGACGCTACAATCCAATCAGGCCGTCGTCGACTATGCGACTGAAGGCGTCGAAGCAGACTCGCTCGTCGCGCATGTCGCTCTGCTTGGCCTTGGCATCACGTCCGAGGTGAGCCGCGGTGAGAATCGCGGCCGCACGTTGAGCCACGATTTTGTCGTTCTCGGCGTGCTCAGTGACCCACTGGAACGAACGGATGGCGGCTACGCCACCCGCGTGAACCTGCCGGTGACCGGACACACGGCAGAACGTTACGCGCTGGCCGTCTGGGTAGCCGCAGCCGGATCCCAGCGACCATTGCAGGCGGCCGGTGGATTCCTGCCACCGTGAGCAAAGGCCCGAAGCCCCGCACGCGGCGCATTTGCGGTAGTCTGACGGTCATGCGTTCATTCAGGAAGAACACCGACCAGCGTCGTGCGTAGTCTGATCCTCACCGTACTGCTCATCGTGACCGGCGTCGCCGGGGCGCAGTACGCGTGGCAACGTGAGGGAGAGCTGTCGACCGATCTGGCCTCGTACGCCGAGTTTGTCTTTACGCGGGTGATCTTCGATTCCGGCTACCAGGCGCTTCCGGGACCCGGCAACACCGCCTGGCGCGACTGGCCCGAATCCGACATGCATTTCATTCGCGGCGTCCGTCGGCTGACCAGCGTCGAGATCGAGGACGGCAGCCGGGCGATTCGCCTGACCGACGAGCAGCTGTTCGATCGACCCTGGATTTACGCGCTCGAAGTCGGCACCTGGCTGTTGTCCGACGCCGAGGCGGCGCAGCTGCGCGAGTATCTTTTACGCGGCGGATTTCTCGTCGTGGACGACTTTCACGGCAGCTACCAGTGGTCGGGTTTCATGCGGTCGATGCGCAAGGTCTTTCCCGACCGCCAGATCGTCGACATCAGCGAAGAAGACGCCGTTATGCACATGCACTTCGACATCGATCGCTCGAAACCCATACCCGGCATCATGGCGCTCCGCTACGGCGTCACCTGGGAACACGACGGCTATACGCCAACCTGGCGCGGGATCTACGACGACGACGGCCGGCTGATGGTCATCATCAACTTCAATGTCGATCTGGGCGATGCCTGGGAGATGGCCGATCAGCCCTGGTATCCGGAGGAATACACCGCCCGAGCCTATCGTTTCGGCGTCAACTACGTACTCTATGCGATGACCCACTAGGCATCCCAAATCTGCCGAATATGGTCTGAATAGATCATTTATCGCCATTTTCGGCGAATCCTGGCCTTTCCGTGCATCAGACCCCAGCTACGCTCGACAGGGTTTGAATCTCAGGCGTACTATCAGGACGGCTCGCGAGAGTTTCCGCTTGGGCGTGGAAAGGACTCCGGGGACGTTCAGACGGGCTTTCGTGCCTTGAAATCGCAACTGTAAGGGAGGCCCCGCGCAGTACGATGATGAACGCACAGGAACCCGAAAGACTCCACAAGATCGTTATCCTCAACCCCAAGGGTGGGTCAGGCAAGACCACCCTCGCCACCAACCTGGCCGCGTACTATGCGGCGCTGGGACCGCCACCAACTCTGATTGACTGCGACCCGCAGGGTTATTGCATGCGCTGGCTGGAGCGCCGTCCGGCCACCCGGCCACGCATCCACGGCGTGGCGGCCAACGAGCACATCGACACGACGACCGTCCGGACCTATGCACGCACGTGGCCCGAGTCCCGACAGCTGATTGTGGACCTGCCGGCAGCGCTTGAGTCCGACCAGATCTACGATCTGACCTACGATGCGCACAGCGTCCTGATCCCGGTCATGCCGTCAGCCATCGACGCCTACGCGGCATCGAGATTCGTTGCCGAGCTGTTGCTCAACGCGCAGATCGACCGCCGCAACCGCCAGCTGGCCGTCGTCGCCAATCGGGTCCGTCAGAACACGCGCAGCTACAAGATGCTGCGACGCTTCCTGACCAGCCTGAAGATACCGATGATCGCGCAGCTGAGAGACAGCCAGAACTTCGTGGCTGCCGCCGCTGAAGGCCTGGGCGTCGTTGATCTTCCGCCGTATCGCGCCGGACCCGACGTTGAGGCACTCATGGCCATCGTCGACTGGCTGGAACAATGGCCAATGCGTCAGCTCGACGCTGCTGCGACAGCCGGCTATGAGCATATGCCCGGCGTGTCAGTGTTGACGCCAACGTTGCCGAAGCTGCACCGCAGCTAGCACGCACGTTGCCGGTAGCGCTCAGTCCGGGTGATTCAATTCGCCCGGCTCGGGCCCTTGCGGCTTTACGAGACGCCGGACGTGTTCGGGTGGGCGTCGCTCACTCAGACAGCCTTTCCGCAGCACTGAGGAAATCGGTCAGCCTGGACAGGAATGCGTCGGTCTGCTCGAAGTGCGGCAACGCGCCGGTTTCGAATACGTCCCTGGTCCAGTTACTGCGCTCCCGCGTCCACGCCGCACCGCGGAAATCCTTGAAGTCACCGCGGTTGCCGTGGGGCAGCCAGACCGGCAGTTCCAGCTGCTCGTAAACATTGCGTATGTCCTTACTGAAGAGACGCCCGGACAGAAACGCGTACGGCGCGTTCTCGGCGCCCGGCTGTTGGGTCGTTAGCTCGTCGTACTGGGCCAGACCCTCATCATAGTTATCCGAACCGAACGTCTTCTTGAGAAAGAAGCGGATGCTTCCCGGGCTGGCGAGCAAGCGATACAGAGGTCCGCGCCACAGCGGAAATTCGAGCACGCTGGACAGCCAGGCCAT
The DNA here is from genome assembly GCA_964565135.1 of uncultured Woeseiaceae bacterium. GTDB lineage: Bacteria > Pseudomonadota > Gammaproteobacteria > Steroidobacterales > Woeseiaceae > JBFGFX01. The sequence continues at coordinate 11,326 of CAZMEA010000036.1, read as the reverse complement.
CTCGCGAGTGCTGCCAGTCGGCTCTCGCAGCCGATCGGAACTTGCGGTGAAACCGGTCGCGTTGATCAGCGTCAGGCTCCGAAAGCGTGAGGGGTAGGTAACCGCTGCCCGCGCCAGAAACTCGGACGTCAAAGACAGTCCAATCGCGTGCACAGCTTGTTCGCCATGTTCCTTCGAGATCTCGTTGAGCATGTCGACGATCGCACTGACGTACAGGGCAACGTCGTAGGTCCGGCGTGAACGGTCGGAGAAACCGAAACCTGGCAGGTCCGGCGCGTAAACACGGTACGACCCCGTCAGGGCTTCGAACACCGGCTTCAGCTCGTAGGCGGAGCCCGCGGCATTGATGCTGTGCAAGAGCAGAACGGGTGCGCCCTCACCCGCAACGTAGTAGTTCAGCCGTCCTGCCTGCTCGACTATCGAGCGTTGCTCGGCGTCGACCGCAGGCGGCAGTTCGGGATACGTCATTACAGGTTGGCCCGCACGGAGACTACTGCCCGGGAATCATGACGTGGGCGAAAGCCGTCCCCGGGTACATCAACCAGGGCCGGTCGAAATGGCGTTCCTCGGTGATCCCGATCGAGTCGCCGGTCGCGAAGGGCATGTAGATAACGGTCAGCGGCAGGGCGGTGTCGATACTTGGTCCACGCAGATTGTAGTTCACGGCAAGTGGCGGCCATGCGAGCGTTTCGGTCTTGATCTCTTCGACGATCTGCTCGTTGACCGCGTTGCCGCTCATACCGCCTGCCGCAAGTTCGAACCAGCGACGTGCGTACGCGTCATGCGACTCGTGATAGCACCAGATGTCGATGCCCGGCCTGTCCGGATCATCGGCCCGGCAGAAGATGCCGTTGGCGCCCTGTCGCAGAATCTCCTGCTTGCCGTCAACAAAGCGGACAACGGTTGCGCCACCGCGCATGGACTCCGGCAGCGCCAGCACCGCCTCCTCGACCAGAGCGCTGTCGTCAGCCAGAGCGGCGAGGGGCAGCAGTGCAAATAGTATGAGGTATCGTTGCGGCATGGCGATATTCCCGGTCAACGCAAAGCTCGGTTATCAGAGCCCGAGCATACCAGTGACATCTACCCTTCGCAGTTGGGGATTCTGGCTGCCGGCGTTGCTCATTGTTCTGTGCGCATGCGAGCGTCCAACGAACGCGTGGGAGACGACGGGTCGGGCGATGGGTACGACCTACTCAGTCGTTATCGCCACACCAGATGACTCGAGCGAGCCGTCGCTGCCGAACGACATACGTGAGACGATCGCGGCTGTTGAGCACCGCTACTCGACGTATATGCGGGACTCGGAGGTCAGTCGTTTCAACGCCATCTCTAATACCGAGTGGTTGCCGGTATCTTCTGAGCTCTGCACCGCATTCGCGGAGACCATCGCCCTCGGACGTCGGACGGCAGGCAGCTTCGACATTACGGTTGCGCCTCTCGTCGATGCCTGGGGTTTCGGGCCCGGCGAAGACGTCTATGTGCCGCTGTCGGACGACACGGTAGCCACACTGCTGGAAGGTGTCGGCCTCGACAAACTCGATGTCGACTGCGACAGACCGGCCGTGCGCAAACGCAACCCGGCGACAAAGGTCGACTTCAGCGCGTGGGCGAAAGGCCACGCCATCGATCGGGTTGCGGCGCGACTGGATGAACGCGGCATCGAAGACTATTTGGTTGAGATCGGCGGCGAGATTCGAACGAGCGGGCGCAACCCATCCGGGGACCCGTGGACCATCGCCATTGCGGACCCGCGCGCGCCGGGCACGCCGCTACCGACAAGAGTCCGCTTGACGCAATCGGCGATGGCAACGTCGGGAGACTACGCCAACTATTTCTCGGCGAACGGCAAACGCTATTCACACATCATCGATCCGCGCAGCGGTTCGCCAACCGGTCATGCGCTCACCGCGGTGACGGTTGTGTCGGACCTGGCTGCGCGTGCCGACGCGCTTGCTACAGCGCTGCTGGTCCTGGGCCCCGAAGACGGCTATGCGTTCGCGGCGCGTGAAGGCATTGCGGCAAGTTTCATCGTACGCGACGGTGAGCGTCTCGAGTACAGAAGCACAGAGGCCTTCGCAGCCTACTTTGCAGAGAGTGATCCGAACTAATCGGAATCAACGATATCCGGACCCGGGCGGGTTCGTTTGAAATCACCGCTGGTCTTATCACCCTCCATGCGACCGAGTCTGAAGGTGTTCTTGTGAACGACCCGGCGAATGCGGATGTCGATATGCGTTGTCGCATTCGGCCGTAACGCCTGCTCGAGGAACTCGGCAGATGCCGGCAGTTCGCAGGGCAGGTAGCGCACGAAGCCTCGCCCAGGACGAGGTTGCAGACGAATCCCGAGTGCGCTGGTTCCCTGACTGGCAGGTCGCAGAGTCGTGCCGGACATCGTTCGTTCGGGCGCGCCGCGCATGACGTCGTAGTTCAGAAAATAAGTCACCGCACTTCGATCAACTCGATTCTGCTGACGGTCCCGAAAGAATCCCCGAGGCAGCGCGTCCGGATCGCTGTCCGGACCCGCGGTCAGCAACAGGTCGAAATCCGTCACCGGATAGCCTTCGTCGTCGGTCACACGGAACACGAGCATCGAATAGCGATCGTGAATAACCGTGTCGGTTTGATCCTCCCCGCGGGTATAGACTTCGACAGCTTCGCTGGCCTGAAGTCGTTCGTTGTCCCTGGAGAACGCGGCGGCGACGCGACCATAATCACGTTTGGACGTCACTGACAGGCAGTCGAGAATCGCAGCGACGACGGCCCGCCCCTTGCGATGACCAACCTGTTTGCGAACGGCGCGCATAATGCCGCGGGTCCGGCCGGAATGAGACGCGCCGGGCACGATGCCAAGCGCCGTTGCCGGACTGCTCGTCGCCGCATCCATAGCGAGCTTGGGTGCGTCGACCTCCGCCTGCCCGCGGCGCCGGCGCGGTGTTTCCTGCAGCAGTCGTATCGAGCGCGCGTTCAGATTTGCCCCGGCGACGCGAACCACGCCGTCGGATCCGGATTCTCCCGTGTACGAATTGAGGTGATCATAGAACTTCCGGTCGATCGTCTGGCCCGTGAGCACGAACGGAAAAATGCCATTGGCGCCAATCGCGTCGTCCTGTTCGTGAATCCACGATTCATTCAGGATCCATGCCTCGCGGCTCCCGAGTTCCAGCCAGTCAAGCACGCCCTGACCCGGCTCGACGCCACCAAGCCAGGCTTTCAGTCTGCCCAGTCGGCCCTTGCCGAGCTGCGCCAGCGCCGAACCGAAGTTCGCGGGCGCCAACATGATGAGATGACTCATCGGGCAACGGCCACGCCGTTCGTCCCGATAGTAACGCCGCCACCAGTCGCGGACGACGGGACCGCCGGTTGAGTGAGTAATGCAGACAAATCGTTCGCCATCCCGGAGCGTGGGCTCAATCTCGTCGCGACACGCCTGTGCGAATGCGCGCGAAAGGTCGGGCAGTCGCACCTCATCGTGAAAGCTGATGTAGCGGCCCAGGAGCACGTGCTGCACCCGCAGCTCTATGCCTTGCGCGAGTGCCTCGTCACGCAGTCGCGGTGGCAAACCACCGTAGGTCCCGGTATTCGTTACGCTCCAGCCATGAACGAATGCCAGCAAGACGTTACGCTCTGCCATGTGCACGCTCTCCTGTCCTGACCGCATACGCACATCAGACGACGCTCCGTCGCCCCGTGCTATCCTGATTCGACATTAACCGCTCATCATCATGTTCACCAGAACGATCAAATCCGTCGCTGCTGAAAACCGTTTACTGCTGCTTGTAGCCATACTGCTGGTCGGTTTCGTGGTGCTTGCCGTCAGTACCGGGCCCGGGGGCACGGGGAGAACTGGCGGTGTCCCGGATTTCCAATCACTGGTTGCAGGCCCCGAACGAAAGACGGAGTTCTTTGCCTTCATGCGGCCGCTGCTGGAGTCGCAGAACGAAGAAGTCCTGAGACAGCGCCAGCGACTGCTGGAGATCCAGGGCGAGGACGAACTGGGCTACTTCGAGCGCCGCTGGCTGACCGCGCTGGCCGAGCAGTACGAGATTGCCACGGAGGATGACGACGGTAATCCCTTCGACGATCAGGCGCTCATTTCGCGCTTACTGCCCCGCGTCGATGTCGTTCCTGTATCGCTTGGCCTCGCGCAGGCAGCCAAGGAGTCGGGCTGGGGCACGTCGCGATTCGCCCGCCAGGGCAATAACTACTTCGGCGAATGGTGTTTCAGTGAAGGATGCGGCATCGTGCCCGGCGCTCGTGCCGATGGACGGACTCATGAAGTCGAGGCGTTCGCGTCCCCGGCTGACTCCGTCGCGAGCTACGTGCAGAACATCAACACGCACCGAAGCTACAAGTCCTTTCGCGACGCCCGCAAAGCACAGCGCGAGCGAAAAGGGCCTTTATCCAGCATGCGTCTGGCGGAGGAGCTGTCGCAATACTCGGAACGTCGGGGGGCGTACGTCGACGAGATCAAGCAGCTGATCATCACCAATCGCCTCGATGCCCCCAGACAGGCTGCCGCCGAGCGCGTCGCTTCCGAATCAACGCCGTAACCGATCTGAAACAAACGTTCCGGAACAAGCCGGCGACCGCACGACTGCGATTTATGTGAAACGCGTAATTGCGGAGCGGTCGGGGCGGTCGTATCGTTATCGGCCCTGAGCGATATTTTCCAAGACGATGTCTTCCGTAACTCCACTGGGCGAGAACAGCGACAAACCCTCGGCTCCGAACCTGGACAGCCCCGAGCTGTACCTGAATCGCGAACTGACGTGGCTCGCGTTCAACCGGCGTGTGCTGGCCGAAGCAGAGAACGAGCGTGCGCCGCTGCTCGAGCGCGTCAAGTTTCTCTCGATCTTCGACTCGAACCTGGATGAGTTCTTCATGAAGCGCATCGGTGGCCTCAAGCAGCAGCTCGGCGCCGGCTTGAGTACGCTCAGCATCGACGGTCGAACACCGCAGACGCAGCTCGATGAATGCCGCAGCACGATTGTCGAGGCGCTTGCAGACCGGGCCTATATCAAAAACGAACTGGTCGACGCCCTTGCGCAGGTAGGCGTCCGCATCGAGCGTTACAGTGACCTCGATGACGATTCGCGTCGCCTGGTACGCAAGACCTACAAGTCGAGTGTTCTGCCGCTAGTGACGCCGCTCGCTATCGATGAGGCACACCCCTTCCCGTTCATCTCGAACCTGTCGATCAATCTCCTCGTCGAGGTGCACGATCCGACCGAGGAAACGCCACACCACGTTCGCATCAAAGCACCGACGTCCGGACGGATGCCGAGACTGATGCGTATCGACGACGACGAGCGCTTTGTGCTGATTGAGGAAGTCATCGCCGGTAATCTGGACCTGCTTTTCCCGGGCGCGAAAATCCTGGACGTGGGCTTTTTCCGCGTTACGCGCAACGCCATCGTCGAGCGGGACGAGGAACTTGCGAACGACCTGCTCGAGATGATCGAAATGGAACTTCGCGACCGGCGGTTTGCGCCAGTCGTACGTCTCGAGGTCAGCCCCGACACGTCAAAACAAATGCGCGACTACCTGGTGCGTGAACTGCATTTCAGTGGACCCGAAGACCTCTATCCGATCTCGGACATGCTCGGCCTGCGCGACCTGATGGAACTGTGCGATCTCGATCGACCTGCGCTCAAGTACCTTCCGTTCGAACCCGCGAATCATCCGCGTCTCGCAGCCGCTCGCTCGATTTTTGAGGAGCTCGATCTAAACGGCCCCATTCTCGTCAAGCATCCGTACCAGTCGTTTGACGAATCAGTCACGAGGTTTCTTCGCGAGGCCGCACGCGATCCGCGAGTACTCGCGATCAAGACGACCGTTTACCGAACGTCCAAACGCTCCGAGATCATTCCACTTCTGATCGAAGCAGTGACCGCTGGCAAACAGGTCGCGGTGGTCGTCGAACTGCAGGCTCGTTTCGACGAAGCAGCGAACATCCGCTGGGCGAACCGCCTTGAGGAGGCAGGCATTCACGTTTCCTACGGCGTCGTCGGCTTCAAAACACACACAAAAGCCACGCTGGTACTTCGCCAGAAGAAAAACGGCAAGCTGCGCCGATACGTACACATTGGCACGGGCAACTACCACTCCGGCACGGCGCGTCAGTACTGTGACCTCGGCCTGCTGATTTCTGAAGGCGCCGTAGGCGCAGATACGACCGAGCTGTTCAACCTGCTGACGTCCGGTTCACTGAGCGGCCGCCTTTACAAGAAGCTGCTTGTATCCCCGCTCGTCATGAAAAACGCGTTGCTCGGCAAGATCCGGCGTGAAATCGAAACACATCGCGAACATGGCAACGGGTGCATTCAGCTCAAGACAAACGCTCTGGAGGATGCCGACATAGCGCGTGCCCTGTATGAAGCCAGTCAGGCAGGCGTGCATGTCGACCTCATCATTCGGGACTCTTGTCGTGTCAGACCCGGCGTGCCCGGCCTGTCCGAGAATATTAGGGTCATCAGCATCCTGGGTCGCTTCCTCGAGCATGCGAGGCTCTACTATTTCAGGAATAACGGCGACGAGGAGTACTACATCGGATCTGCCGACCTGATGAGTCGAAACCTGGTGAGCCGGGTCGAGGTGTTGGCGCCGATTGTGGAAAAGTCTCTGCAGGCGGAACTCCGCGAACTGCTGGACCTGCAGCTCAACGATACGCACGGCGCATGGGAGATGCTGAGCGACGGCTCCTACCGAAAACGCACCCCGACAGAAGGGGGTATGCACTCGCAGCTCGCGATGATCGAAGCCGCCGCCGAACAGGCGCACGGCTGATCGTACGCCGGTACGGCGCTCAGGCTTGCTGGCTGACCGCCTCGGCCTCCGCCGACTCGACATCCTTCAAGGTCGGCGGCACCCAGCCACGCTCGACACGACTGCCAAACACGCGCGTGCCGTCGCGCATGATGGCTTCCTGCTCCGCGATGATTTCGCGCGTCCGCGCGACGTAGGCAGGATTTTCGTGCACAGGCACTTCAGGATCGTAGAGATCGGCAAGCTCGCGAATAGCCGCCTTGTCGCTTTCCACATACCCGCGGACCTGCAGCTCCGCTTCATAAGGATGCGTTCCGAGAGCCTCCAGAGCTGACCGGGCGGCACGCACGGCGCTGTCGAAATGCTCACGAATGATATCGCGTGCGCCGGCGCCCCAGAGTTCGTACACGTGATGCCGGTCGGTCGCACGCACCACGATGTGCAAATCAGGGTGCGCAGCTCGCACGTAGCGAACCAGCTCGGTTGCGCGTTCCCGATCGTCAATCGCGATAATCAGGAGCTGCGCGTCTTCGATGCCCGCCGCGTGCAGCAAGTCAGGTCGAGTTGCGTCTCCGAAGAAGGCTTTCAGGCCGAAGGCACGCAGCGCCTCGAGATGCTCGGCGTGATAGTCGAGTACGACGGTTTTGTAACCGGCCGCCAGAAGCACGCGATTTATCACGCCGCCGAAGCGTCCGACCCCCGCAATGATGATCGGCCCGCGCTCGTCGATCTCGTCAGGCTCGGAGTCCTGACTCGCCGCATAGCGGGGAGCAATCAGCTTGTCGTAGGCGATGAACAGCAGCGGGGTTAGCAACATCGAGATCGCGACGACGAGCAACAGCTGGTCGGCGATCGGTCCGGGAATAACGCCGTTGGCCACCGTAAATGAGAGCAGCACGAACCCGAACTCACCGGCCTGCGCCAGGGCCAAGGTGAACAGCCAGCTATGCGGACCCTCGATCCTGAACAACTTGGCCAGTCCGTAAAGGATGATCGCCTTCAGCAACATCAGGCCGAGCGTCATGCCAAGGATAGAAGTGGCGTTGGAGAACAACAGATCAAAATTGATTGCTGCGCCGACCGTAATGAAGAAGAGACCGAGCAACAGGCCCTTGAACGGATCGATGTTGCTCTCGAGTTCGTGGCGATACTCGCTGTTGGCCAGAACCACGCCCGCGAGGAAGGTACCCAACGCCGGCGACAGCCCGACGAACATCATCAGCCAGGCGATACCGACGACCAGCATCAGCGCCGCTGCCGTAAACAGTTCGCGCAATCGCGCAAGCGCGATGAAGCGGAAGATGGGTCGAATCAGGTAGGTGCCCAGGCCAACGACCGCGGCAATTGCGCCGATCGTCAGCAGTGCCCGCTGCCAGCCAGCGAGGTGTTCGACGAAGGCGGCGCCGTGGCCCGAATCGTGATCGCCGCCGCCCGAACCGGCGACGTCCAGCAGTTCGGGCATCGCCAGCAGGGGAATAATGGCCAGCATCGGAATGACGGCAATGTCCTGGAAGAGCAGAACCGAAAAGCTGGACTGCCCGCCGTCGCTGCGCATCAGTCCGCGCTCATTGAGCGTTTGCAGGACGATGGCCGTCGACGACAGCGCAAGCACCATGCCGATAGCGACCGCCACCTTGAGCGGTTGGCCCAGCGCCATTGCGATCGCGGTGACGACCGCGCCTGTGGCGAGAACCTGCAGGCCGCCCAAACCGAGCAGCCGGGTCTTCATCGCCCACAGCAAGCGCGGCTCGAGTTCCAGCCCGACGAGGAACAGCATCATGACGACACCGAACTCGGCGAAGTGCTGAATACTGACGACGTCGACGCCGAACTGCGCCAGCAAGGGTCCCAGCGCGATTCCAGCCAGCAGATACCCAAGCACCGATCCAAGTCCCAGCTTCGATGCGATCGGCACCGCGATGATGCCGGCAATCATGAATAGGAATGTCAGTAGCAGTATGTCCTGCATGCTCAGGCGTCCTCGGTGATGGGCAGCGTGCGATAGGTAACGAAGTCCTGCTGATCGGCAACGTCAAAGTCGTAACGATCGTCACGGATGGCCGCCAGCAGTTGCCGATATCCGGCCACGTGCGGCTGAACCTCGCCCTCCCGGGGCGCTTTCAGGGAACCAAACAGAACGTACGGCGGTGCGAAGTGCATGTGACAGAGTGATGCCGTCTGTTCCAGGGGCCGGAGGAACTCACGCAGACTGAAGTGCTGGTAGCCGCTCGGAGTGTACGCCGCATCCGGACCAGCCGCGGTGATCGCCAGCATCATTATCTTGCCGGTCAGCTTGTCACCACCCGCCCCGTAGGCGAAGCCGTGTTCGAGCACCAGGTCCATCCATTCCTTGATCAACGACGGTGTCGAATACCAGAAGAACGGAAACTGAAACAGAATCACGTCGTGCTCGATCAGGTTTTTCTGCTCGCGGTCGATGTCGATCTCGAAGCGAGGGTACTCTCGATAGAGGTCAACAAACGTGATGCCGTCCGTCTTGGCCGCTGCATCGGCGAGAGGTTTGTTGACCTGGGAAAGCCTGTGCCCGGGATGGGCGTAATTGACGAGTAGCCGTGCCATTGTCGATCCCTGATTAATGGACCGACATTATGCGTGATATTGGAGGCCGCGTGCGTCAGCCCGCCAGAAGTGTGTCGAGGCGCCGGTAGGCTGCGATCAGATCTCGCGGCATGTTCATCGTCAGGACGGCGTCGAGGCTCTCGGGCGAGGGATATTCGATGTATGTCGTCACCCGCGTATTGCCATCGACCTCGTCAAAGTTCGTGGTTACGACCGTGTCCCCGGCCGTCCAGTCTATCTCGAAAGACTCTGTGTGTACGGTTCGAAATGGCTCATCGATCTCGACAAAGGTTCCGCCGACGGCGATGTCCCGTCCGCCCTTTCCTTGCCAGGCATATCGCCAGTTTCCGCCCGGCCTGAAATCGATGGCGCACAAGGACATGGGCCGTTCGACCGACGACAGCCACTGACAGACTTCATCGGCGTCGGTGAACGCACGGAAGACGCGCGCCGGCTCGGCGGCGAAATCCCGGGTAATGACAAGCCGCGTGTCTGTCAGTGTCCTTACGTTGATTGCTTCGTGTGTCGCCGCCACGGCAACTCTCCGCCGATCCCTTGTTGCCCGTATCGGCGGAGTGCCGGCAAACCTTACAGAACAGGTCACGTTGCGCGAAACATCGAAGCGGGTTCACGAGGTCACGACGCTGGCGTATGGTTGCGCCATGCAAAGATCATTCAAAAACATTCTGACGCTGATCGCCCTCGGCGCCGCGACACAGTCGGCAGCCACAGACGACGATGCCTTTGCCGGGTGTCTTTCCAGCCTCGAGCAGCAGGCGTTGACCGCTGGCGTCAGCGAAGCAACCGTGCGCGACGTCATGGCGAACGTCAGTCGCGTCGAACGCGTCATACAGCTCGATCGAAATCAGCCGGAATTCACACGCACGTTCGCGGATTACTACAACCGTCGGGTTACCGACTCACGAGTCCGCCAGGGTCGCGATTTGCTCGCCCGCCACGGCAACCTGCTCGATGAGATTCGACGCAGTTATGGCGTTCCGCCGCACTATCTGTTGGCTTTCTGGGGTCTCGAAACGAACTTCGGCAGCTACTTCGGCAATATCCCGACAACAAACGCACTGGCGACCCTGGCGTGCGACGAACGCCGCGCGAGCTTCTTCACCGGCGAGTTTCTGGCGGCTCTGCGCATTCTGGATGCCGGCGATATCGATCGGGAGAACATGCTGGGGTCGTGGGCAGGTGCTATGGGGCACATGCAGTTTCTTCCCAGTGTGTTTCTGCAGTACGCCATCGACGGTGACGGCGACGGTCGCAGAAACCTTTGGGGCAGCGTGCCGGATGCCATGGCCTCGGCAGGAAACTTCCTCAACGGTCTCGGCTGGGAATCCGGCCTGCGCTGGGGTCGTGAAATCCGGCTGCCAGCCAATTTTGACTACAACCTCGCCGGACGGCAAAAGCGTCGACCGCTGTCCGAGTGGGTACGACTGGGTATCACCGATGCCTACGGCGGTTCCTTACCGCCGCTCGACCTTGAAGCGGCGGTACTCGTGCCGGCTGGGCACGAGGGGCCCGCTTTTCTTGTTTACCGAAATTTCGACGTGATCATGCGCTGGAACCGGTCGGAGTATTACGCGATCGCCGTAGGCCGCCTTGCCGATCGCATCGCCGGCAGCGCCCCGCTGACCCGCGATCCGGACACCGGTGGAGAACCGGTTACGCGCGACGCTGTTCGCCAACTCCAGGAAAACCTGGCGACGCTCGGCTACGACGCAGGCACTCCCGACGGAATCTTCGGCCCGGCAACGCGATCAGCCCTGAGCGAGTTTCAAGTCAGCCGCAACCTCATCGCCGATGGTCACCTGGATAGCGACGCGATTGCGGCGGTCACCGGCGCCGTGAACGAAAATCCTGGCGAATAATCGTCAGAAGATCCACCAACCGCTGTCCAGGTCGTCCTCACACACACTCAGCTGCTGGCCCCATTCCTCAGCGCGATACTCGACGCCGCGTGCGGTTTCCT
>CAZMEA010000035.1:0-16573 GCA_964565135.1 uncultured Woeseiaceae bacterium | reverse complement strand
CCAAGCAGTACGTGCAGTACATCGAGGTCATGAAGGACATGCAGCTCGAGCTCGCTGGCGAGTACCTGCTGATGGCTGCGATGCTCGCCGAGATCAAATCGAGGATGCTGCTGCCGCGTCCGGAATCGGTCGATGAGGAAGAGGAAGATCCACGTGCCGAACTCGTCCGTCGTCTGCAGGAGTATGAGCGCTACAAAAAAGCGGCCGAAGACATCAGTGAATTGCCAAGGCTCGAAAGGGACGTTTTCGTCGCGCACGCTGACGCGCCAGAACGACCGGTCACGGTCAAGCTGCCAGACGTAACCCTGAAGGAGCTGTTGCTCGCGTTTCACGACGTCCTGAAACGGGCAGAGATGTTCTCCAACCTGCATTTGCAGCGGGAGCCATTGTCGGTTCGACAGCGAATGTCCGAAATTCTCTCGCGTGTTCGTGCAAAGAGCTTCTCCGAATTTGCGGACCTGTTTGATGCGGAAGAGGGCCGTATGGGCGTGGCCGTCACATTCATCGCCATTCTCGAACTGCTGCGATCAGCGACAATCGAAGTGGTCCAATCAGAAGCTTTCGCGCCGCTGCACATTCGGGCCGCATCGTCCGTACGGTTGGTCGACGAGGCCGACCTCGAAACCGACTTTGACGAACCGTCGGCCTCCTGAGCCCCATTAATCACGACAGTTTTCCAATGGATGACACAGAGATAAAACACTTCATCGAGGCTGCGCTGCTCGCCGCCGGTCGACCGCTGAGTATGCAGCAGCTGCAGGACCTGTTTGACGGGCGTTCGACGCCTGAGAAGCCGCGTATACGTAAAGCGATCGAAGCGCTGGAGGAAGACTACGCGGAACGAGGGCTGACCATTGCAGAGGTTGCCTCTGGCTTTCGCCTGCAGATCAAGGCCTCAATGGCAGAGCGTTTGCACAAGCTTTGGGAAGAACGGCCGCCGCGCTACTCGCGGGCCTTGTTCGAGACCCTGGCGCTGGTTGCCTACAGGCAGCCCATCACCCGTGGCGAGATCGAGGAAGTGCGTGGCGTAACGGTCAGCACCAACATCATGCGGTCGCTTCTGGAACGCGAGTGGATTCGCGTTGTGGGTCACAGGGACGTGCCTGGACGACCGGCAATGTTTGGCACGACCAAGCAGTTTCTTGACTACTTTGGGCTGAAGAAACTGGACGATCTGCCACCCCTGGCGGACATGTCGGACTGGGAGTCGCTTCGGGTTCAGCTCGATCTGCCGGACGTGGACGAAACGGCGAATGATCCCGGCCCGACCGATATGGCTGACGTTCACGACATCGCTGCAGTGGCTCCCGAACCTGACATAGACGCTGAAGCCGACGATGAACCCGAACCGGACGCAAGTGCGATGGCGCAAGCTGAGGCGCTCGCGGATGCCAATTTCGAAGAGATTGTAGCGAGTGAGTGGCCTGAGCCTTCGGCCGGATCACAGGGAGCGGCCATCGAGATCATCGAACCGGAACCGGCCAATGACGATGCGTCGGCGCCGGAAAGCGAAGACGCAGACACGTCTGTGGAACGCGCCTGAGATCTCTTGTCTGATCGGGTCCAGAAAGTGCTCGCAGCCGCGGGACATGGCTCGCGTCGGGAAGTGGAACGCTGGATTCGGGAAAAGCGACTGAGCATCGACGGTCGTATCGCGGAACTGGGCGATACGGTGGAAGGCAGCGAGCGTTTTGTGCTCGACGGAAAACGCCTGGCGGTAGCGCGCAACGCGCCGCAACACAGATACCTCCTCTATCACAAGCCCGCGGACGAGATCTGCAGTCGTTCCGACCCCGAGGGTCGTCGGCGCGTGTTTGATGCTCTGCCGCGGCTGAAGACCGCTCGCTGGGTGGCTGTCGGTCGCCTTGACCTGACGACTACCGGGTTAATGCTGTTCACGACGGACGGGGCGCTGGCGAACGGTCTCATGCATCCGTCCTCCGGCATCGTCAGACGCTACGCGGTTCGCGTGCACGGTCAGCCGACGGAAGAGGATTTAAAGCGTCTGAAGGAAGGGGTCGAGCTCGAAGACGGACCGGCATCGTTCGACAGCGTTCGCGCAACCGGCGGAGAGGGGCGGAACCGGTGGTTCGAAGTCACGTTGGCCGAGGGACGGAATCGAGAGGTGCGAAGGCTGTGGGAGGCACTTGGTTTCGAGGTGAGTCGCCTTATGCGCGTGGCCTACGGACCCGTGACACTGCCGAAGAGGCTCCACCGGGGGCAGTTCCAGGATATCGATATCGACCAGGTGCACGCGCTGTATTCGGCGGCTGGTTTGTCAGCGCCGGCTGGGCTCAAGCCCGCAGAAGCGCGTCGTCGTCGAAAAAGAAAAGTAATTAAAAACAATAAGAAACGATAGTTTTATAATCTAGTTTCTTACTGACAATCCAGGCTTTCGCCCGTCACGCCGGCGCTGTCCGGCCCCAGCAGGTATAAATAGGTCGGGAGGACATCTGCGGGCTCCGGCAACTGCTCTGGATCTTCAGCTGGATAGGCCGCAAGACGCATGCGAGTCCGTGTCGCGCCGGGGTTGATGCAATTGAATCGAACCGGTGAATGAGGGTGCTCATTGGCCAGAATCTGCGACAAAGCCTCGGTGCCGAATTTTGAGACCGAATACGCACCCCAGTAAGCCTTGCCGACGCGACCCACACCGCTCGACGTAAAGATGACGGATGGGTCAGGCGACTTTTTGATCAACGGCAGCAGCATCTGCGTGAGTACGAAGGGTGCTGTCAGATTTACATGCATCACCTGCTGCCATTCACCCGGATCGTATTGCTCGATGGACAGCCGCTTGCCGAGGATCGAAGCGTTATGCACGAGGCCGTCGAGTTTTCCGACTTCGTTCTCGAGGCTGTCCACCAATGACGTATAGGCATCGCCATCTGCGGTCAGTAAGTCCATTACCGCAATCGAAGGCTGCTGCGCTCCGTTGATACTGGTGATTTCGTCGGAAACCACCTCAAGCTTCTTCTTGTTTCGACCGTGTAGCACGACCTGTGCGCCCAATTCAGCGCAGCGAACGGCGAGCGCTTTGCCGATTCCGTCGCTGGCGCCTGTGATCAGGATTGTTCGGCTGTGCAGAAGGTCTGCCGGGTAGTCGTAGCTCGCGGGATCGAATCGAGTAGTCATTGCAGTGTCTTATCGTTGGTGTCTGTAGGCTTTCTGCCGAGGTCATCGTCGTCCAAAGCCTCGGGCAGCTCGCGGGGCACGGATTCGAGCGTTTCAAGCCGCTCGATTTCCTTCTTGGCCTGCACGCCGAGTTCGACAAACTTTCGGGCGCCGGGCAGGACTTTCCGTTCAAGTGAGCCAACCGCCCGGTTGTAGTTGTCGACGCTGCTTGCCAGCTGCCGGCCCACCTTGTTCAGGTGCCCGACGAAAACGCTGAGGCGCCCATGCAGATCCTCCGCGAGTTTGCGAATCTCCTGAGCGTTCTCGGCCAGCGCAAGCTGCCGCCAGCCGTAGGCGACCGCCTTGAGTAGCGCTACAAAGCTGGTTGGCGTCGCGAGGATAATCTGCTGTGCAAGCGCCTGTTCGATCAAATCCGGGTTTTCGTTCAGTGCGGCACTCAGGAACTGATCGCCGGGTATGAACAGGATGACAAATTCGGGGCTGCGTTCGAACTGCTCCCAATACGACTTTCGGGACAGGCTGCGTACATGGTCGCGGACATTGCGAGCATGGCGCGCGAGGGCGAGCTGTCGCTGCTCGTCGTTCTTGGCTTCCGCTGCTTCCAGGTACGCGTCGAGCGGAGTCTTTACATCCACCACGAGCTCGCGATTGTCGGGCATGCGCACGATCATGTCCGGGCGGATGATCTGATCGTCGTTGCTGGTATGGACCTGCTCCTGGAAGTCACAGTGCTCGACCATGCCAGCCAGTTCCACAAGACGACGAAGCGTAATCTCTCCCCAGCGGCCCCGGACCTCTGGACGGCGCAGCGCATTCACCAGGTTCTGTGTCTCCTGCGCCAGTGAGCTCTGACTCTGTTGCATGGTGTGAAGCTGCGCGCGGATGTCGCCGTAGGCTTCGCTTCGGGACTTTTCGAGCGCCGAGATCTGCTGTCGGGATTGGGTCAGCGCATCCTGCAGAGGCTTCACGAGCCCCTCGATGGCCTTTTCCCGGTCGCCGAGCTCGCGTTTCGCACGCTCCTGGTGAACACCGAGGTTTTGTTCCGCAAGCTTGAGGAATGTGTCGCTGTTGGACTTGAGAGATTGACTCGCAAGTTCGGAAAATGCTGCGGCCAGGCGATCCGTTGCGGCGTCGATGGCGTTGTCTCTGTCCGAGCGAACGGCATCCAGTTCCTTCACATGCCGCTCAAGCCGGTCGATTTCCTGCTCCAGGCTACGACGGCGCGACCAGGCAATCACGTAAGCGCCGAAGGCTCCAAGCACAATGCCTATCAATAACGCGGGACCGCCGATCTCCCAGTAGCCCGGGTCGATCTGTACCGAAACTCCATTCATCAGACGGGCAGGTTAACTGCTTTTTGGATGATTGTGGTGAGTTCTCCGATGTCCGCGGCAACATGATCAGCCGCCCAGTCCTGGGCGCTGTCACCGTCGACAATGTATCCGTACTGGACGCCAACGGTCAGCATGCCAGCGGCACGGCCCGCCTCAATGTCGCGAAGAGCATCCCCTACGTACACAGCTTCGGTTGGCGCAAAGCCCGCCTGCTGGCTCGCATACAGGAGTGGCTTCGGGTCGGGCTTGCGCTGCGGCAGCGTATCTCCGGACACCACGCACGCGGCCCGGTCCAGCAGATTCAGCGCGGACATCAGCGGCGTTGTCATCCGCTCGGGCTTGTTGGTGACGACACCCCACGGCCGCCCATGGGTTTCGAGCGCTTTCAACAGCGTGTCCAGACCGGGGAACAGTCGTGAATCCCGACAAACGTCCGCACCGTATCGTTCGAGGTACTCGGCCTGAAACTCACGCAGACGCGCTTCGGGTGCGTCCGGGAAGGCCAGCCGGACCAGACCAAGAGACCCGTTCGACACGACGGAACGGACCAGCTCGTAGGGTAGCGGCGCCGCCCCGTGCGCGGTCAGCATGTCCTGGAGGATGCGCACCATGTCCGGTGCGGTATCGATCAGAGTGCCGTCGAGATCGAACAGCACCGCGCGTCGCGTGGCGGCCACTGTCCGTTCTCAGTCCGACGGACGGCGAAAGTGCATCAGGTAATTGACGTCGATGTTCTCGGCCGACAGCCAGTAGTCCCGAGTGACCGGATTGTAATGCAGGCCGATGCTGTCCTGGTGCTCCAGGCCCGAGCGTCGGGCCCATTCTTCCAGCTCGGACGGACGGATAAACTTTTCGTAGTCATGAGTGCCCGTAGGCAGCATGCGGAGCAGGTACTCTGCGCCGACAATGGCAAACAGGAACGCCTTTGGGCTCCTGTTGATCGTCGAGAAGAAAACGTCGCCGCCGGGCCTGACCAGCGTCTTGCAGGCCTCAATGACGGAGGCAGGCGAGGGCACGTGTTCGAGCATTTCCAGACACGTGACGACATCGAACTCACCAGCGTGCACCTCGGCGAACTCTTCGGCCGTTGAGCACTCGTAGGTAACGTTTGCGCCAGTCTCTGCTTTGTGCAGCTTCGCGACAGTCAGGGGTCCGTCGGCTGCATCGATGCCGGTCACCGTCGCGCCGGCTTCGGCAAGGCTCTCTGACAGAATGCCACCACCACAGCCAACGTCGAGGGCACGCGCGCCACGTAGCTTGGTTCGGCCGCTAATGTAGCCGAGCCGCAGCGGATTGATGGCATGCAGCGGCGCCGATTCGCCGGACGGGTCCCACCAGCGAGACGCGAGCGCGTCGAACTTGGCAACCTCCGCCGGATCGATGTTCAGTTCAGTTGTCATCCGTAGCCCTATGTCACGCGGTACTGATGCGCCGTTGCCACTCATGGCTTCGCGCAATGACTTCCTGTTCGTCGACCAGCGTTGGGCGGCCATCGTCGATCAGGTGCCTGCCTGCGACCCAAACATCGGATACCTGCGAGGCGGCGCAAGTGTAAACGACTTGCGAAGCAGGATCATAAAGCGGCTGGCTGCGCGGGTGCGAAAGATCGATGCAGATTACGTCGGCCGCCTTGTCGTCTTCGAGCGAGCCGATTTCATCGTGCAGACCGAGGGCGCGTGCGCCGTCGATGGTCCCCATGCGCAAAGCCTGGTGTGCATTCAGCGCGGTGGCGTCGCCTGCCACGCCTTTCGCCAACAACGCCGCGGCACGAAGCTCTCCCAGCATGTCCAGGGCGTTATTGCTTGCGGCACCGTCCGTCCCCAATGCCACATTAACGCCGGCAGAAAGCATCGCGTGAACGCGGGCCAGCCCGCTCGCCAGTTTGAGATTCGAGCGCGGGCAGTGGGCGACCGACACACCGGCCTCGGCCATGGCGGCCATCTCGTCGTCGAGAAGGTGCACCGCATGCACTGCAAGCAGGGAGCCGTTGAGAAAACCGAGGCGGGCGAGGCGGGCCAGAGGCCGCTCGCCGGTTTCCGCCACCGCCTTCTCTACCTCTGCCGCGGTCTCGTGAAGATGGATCTGAACTCGCCGATCAAGCTGGTCCGCCAGTACGCGTAACGCGCTGAAGGTGTCATCACTCAGAACATCGGTCGAGTGTGGCGCAAAGCATGTCGTGATCCGCGGGTGATCAGCGTAGGCGTCGTGAACCAGATCGGCTGCCTTTTTGAGGCAATCTTCGCCATTCGCCGACCAGGCGGTGGGAAAGTCGATGACCGGCGTCGCCACGTCCGCACGGATCTGCATCTCGTCTGCTACGTCGGCCACCGTTTCCGGAAAGAAATACTGGTCACTGAAACAGGTGACGCCGCACTTCATCATCTCCACGATCGCGTGACGAGTGCCATCCCGAACCATTTCAGCGCCGACCCAGCGTTTTTCCGTTGGCCAGATACGGTCCCTGAGCCAGGACTCGAGTGGCATATCGTCCGCGAATCCCCTTAACAGCGTCATTGCTGCATGGGTGTGTGTGTTGACGAATCCCGGGAGTACAACGTGATCGGGTCGGGTGACGGTGACGTCAGCGCGAAACGCCTGCTGAGCCTCTTCGATGGGCCGGATGCCAGCGATGCGCCCGTTTGTGACGGCCACGGCATGATTTTCCAGGCAAGGCTGATCCGGCGTTACGGGCAGGATCCAGCGGGCCTCTATCAGGGTGTCGCAACGAAGTTCGGACATTGGCAGGCGGTTTTGTTTTGCGTTATCCCAAGGCAGGACCGGCGAGTATAGCGGCATCTGGGTGCGTCGATCGGAGAGTCCGCAAATCGGCGCCGTCAGGCCATTTTCGGGTGCTCGCCAGAGTCTCCCTGTGTTATAATTCGCGCCTTGTTCTGGTTGCCTGAGAGCCGCCAAAACAGGCCCGGAAACAGCGCATTTCTGCCTGCCCCCAAGCCTGAAAACGAAACCCGAACCCGGCCATCCCGTATGGCTGGTGAGCTGTTGATTTGTGAACGCGCATGTCTGAAATAGCCCAGGAAATCTTGTCTGTCAGTCTCGAAGAGGAGATGCAGCAGTCCTACCTGGACTACGCCATGAGTGTGATCGTCGGGCGGGCGCTGCCGGACGTGCGTGATGGCCTCAAACCCGTGCACCGTCGCGTGCTCTACGCCATGCGGGAACTGGGTAACGACTACAACAAACCCTATAAGAAATCGGCTCGCGTCGTCGGTGATGTCATCGGTAAGTACCATCCGCACGGCGATTCGGCGGTGTACGACACGATTGTGCGCATGGCGCAGCCGTTTTCGATGCGCTACATGCTTGTCGATGGGCAGGGTAACTTCGGCTCTGTGGATGGCGATGCGCCGGCAGCAATGCGCTACACCGAAGTCCGCATGTCGAAGCTGGCGCACGAGATTCTCGCGGACATCGACAAGGAAACCGTCGATTTTGTCGAGAACTACGATGGCTCCGAAAGTGAGCCGTCGGTCATGCCGACCCGCGTCCCGAACCTGCTGGTCAACGGCTCTGCCGGCATCGCTGTCGGTATGGCCACCAACGTCGCGCCACACAACCTCACAGAAATCGTCAACGCCACACTGGCACTCATCGACGACCCGATGATCGACACGAAGGGCCTCATGGAACACGTTCCGGGGCCTGATTTTCCGACCGGTGGCATCATCAATGGCTCGCAGGGCATCTATGCCGCCTATCGAACCGGACGGGGCAGGGTCTACATCCGTGCCAAAGTCGCTATCGAGGATATGGGCAAGAGCGGTCGCGAGCGTATCGTCATCACCGAATTGCCCTATCAGGTCAACAAGGCGCGATTGATCGAAAAGATTGCGGACCTGGTCAACGAGAAGCGCATTGAAGGCATCGCGCGCGACGGACTGAGGGATGAGTCCGATAAGGACGGGCTGCGAGTTGTGATTGAGCTGCGCCGGGGCGAGAACGCCGAGGTGATACTCAACAACCTCTACAAGCAGACGCCGCTGCAGACCGTTTTCGGCATCAACATGGTCGCGTTGCACGACGGCCAGCCGAAACTGCTGAACCTGAAACAGGTCCTCGAAGCATTCCTGTCGCACAGACGGGAAGTCGTCACCCGTCGAACGATCTACGAGCTCCGCAAGGCGCGGGACCGAGCTCATGTTCTGGAAGGGCAGGCGGTTGCGTTGGCGAACATCGATGAGGTCATCGAGTTAATCAAGGCTTCTGCGTCACCTGCGGAAGCGCGCGAAGGGTTGATGGGCCGGCTCTGGCAGCCTGGTTCGGTTACCGCGATGCTCGAACGTGCCGGTGCAACGGATACGCGGCCGGATGGCCTCGAAGGCGATTACGGCAATGTCGACGGAGGCTACCGACTATCGCAGGTGCAGGCCCAGGCGATCCTCGACCTCCGTCTGCACCGACTGACAGGTCTTGAGCAGGAAAAAATTCTCAATGAATACAAAGAGATTCTCGATAAAATTAATAGTTTATCGAAGATTCTCTCAGACCCGGATGCGCTGCTGGACGTTATTCGCGGCGAGCTGATCGAGATTCGAGAGAGCTACGGCGACGAGCGGCGCACGGAGATTAACGAGGATCATACGGATCTCCTTGATGAGGATCTGATCCCGGAGGAAGAGGTCGTCGTCACTCTGTCGCACGGCGGCTACGCCAAGGCACAGCCTGTCGATGCCTACCAGGCGCAGCGTCGTGGCGGCCGCGGCCGTTCGGCGACCAAGGTCAAGGACGAAGACTTCGTCGACAAGCTCTTCATCGCGAACACACACGACACGCTGCTGTGCTTCTCGAGCCGCGGCAAGCTTTACTGGCTAAAGGTGTATCAGGTACCGCAGGCCGGACGCGGCGCCCGAGGCCGTCCGATAGTGAATCTGCTGCCCCTCGAGGAAGGCGAGCGGATCAATGCGGTGTTGCCCATCCGTGAGTACGCCGAGGACAGCTATGTCTTCATGGCCACCAGCGGCGGCACGGTCAAAAAGACGGCGCTCAGTCAGTTCTCACGACCGCGCGCCAGCGGCATTATTGCGATAGATCTTCGCGGCGATCGGCTGGTCGACGTTGCCATTACCGACGGCACGCGGGAGATCCTGCTGGTGGCCAGCAACGGCAAGGCGATTCGCTTTGCTGAAGATGATGTCAGACCCATGGGGCGCGGCGCGGCCGGTGTTCGCGGCATTCGCATGCCTGCGGACGACGAAGTCATCGCGCTTTGCGTTGTCGATGACGGCATGATTCTGTCGGCCACCGAGAACGGCTACGGCAAACGAACGTCACCGGACGAGTTTCCGCTGCAGGGGCGTGGTGGTCAGGGAGTCATCGCCATACAGACCACAAGTCGTAACGGCCGGACGGTGGGTGCGCTTCAGGTCGCCGAGGATGATGAGATCATGCTCATCAGTTCGACCGGTACGCTGGTACGAACACCGGTCAGCGACATCTCGATCATTGGCCGCAACACTCAGGGTGTAAGGCTAATACGCCTCGAATCCGAGCAGCGACTGGTCGGGCTCGCCCGCATCGAGGCTATTGAGTCCGACGACGACACGTAATGTATTCGTAACCAAGGGCTGTTTAGAATCCGGCCCCGACTCCCGATTTATATTCGCTTCAGAGTAACTTCATGACCCGTGTACACAATTTCAGCGCCGGTCCCGCGGCGCTGCCCGAACCTGTTTTACATCGCATTCGCGAGGACATTCCTGACTGGGGCGGCACTGGAATGTCCGTTATGGAAATCAGTCATCGGAGCAAGGAGTTCGTCGATTGCGCCGAAAAAGCGGAAGCAGCGCTGCGGCAGTTACTCGGAATATCAGACTCTTACGCCGTTTTGTTCATGCAAGGTGGCGCGACGCTGCAGTTCGCGATGTCCGCGCTGAACCTGTCGTCTGCGGACGAGACCGTCGACTACGTGGTGACGGGCTCCTGGGGCAAAAAGGCCGTCAAGGAAGCCGGGCGCTTCTGCAACGTGAACATTGCCGCTGATGCGGAAGACAGCGGTTACACGCACGTGCCGAGCGAGGGTTCGTGGCGCAAGTCGTCGAATGCTGCGTACCTGCATTACACGCCGAACGAGACCATCGGCGGGGTCGAGTTTCACTTCGTGCCGGACACAGGCGATGTCCCGCTCGTGGTCGATATGTCGAGCACGATACTCTCGCGCCCGATCGACGTGGACCGGTTCGGACTGATCTACGCCGGAGCACAAAAGAACATCGGTCCCGCGGGCCTCACACTGGCCATCATTCGCAAGGACCTGCTGGACAGAGCCCGGCCGGAAACGCCGACCTTGATGACGTACAAGGCGTTCGCTGACTCTGGATCGATGACCAATACGCCGCCGGTGTTTGCCTGGTACGTGGCCGGTCTTGTCTTTGATCACCTGCTCGAGCTCGGCGGTCTCGACGCTGTAGCCGCCGTTAATGAACGTAAATCCGGCAAACTCTACGCCGCGATTGACGGATCCGACTTTTACTCAAACCCGGTGAACGAGGATTCGCGATCATGGATGAACGTACCGTTCGTGCTCGCTGATCCAACGCTGGATCCGGTTTTCCTCGAAGAGTCCAAAGCGGCAGGGCTCACCAACTTGAAGGGCCACCGCTCGGTGGGGGGCATGCGCGCCTCTATCTACAACGCGGTCAGTGAGGCATCGGTTGATGCGCTGATCGACTTCATGCACCAGTTCGAACAAAAGCACGGCTAGTCCGGCGGCAGGAAACCCATGCTCAAAATTCTTACGCTGAATAACATTGCGGTCGCCGGTCTGCGCCGGCTCCCGCGCGATACCTACGAGGTATCGTCGGAGGCAGCGTCCCCGGACGCTATCATTCTCCGGTCCTTCAACATGCATGACTGGGACATTCCGACCAGTGTCGCGGCAATCGGCCGTGCCGGAGCCGGCGTTAACAACATTCCCGTTGATGCGATGACCGAGCGCGGTGTGCCGGTGTTCAACGCACCCGGGGCCAACGCCAACGCCGTCAAGGAACTCGCCGTTGCCGGCCTGCTTATGGCCGCTCGGAACCTGTGTGACGCTCGCGAGTACACGCGCGCTTTGGAAGAAGAGGGTGAGGCCCTCAACAAGGCCGTGGAGGCGGGCAAGAAGAAGTTCGTGGGTTTCGAACTGCCGGGCCGCACTCTTGGCGTCATCGGCCTCGGCGCGATTGGTGTTCAGGTTGCCAACGTCGCCCTGTCCCTCGGCATGAAGGTCGTCGGTTTCGATCCGGCTATAACGGTGCAGAGCGCGTGGAAGCTGTCTTCAGGCGTAGAGAAAGTCGAAACGCTGGATGATCTGTTCAGGAAATCGGATGCAATTTCGGTGCACGTTCCGCTGATCGACGCGACTCGCGGACTGGTCAACGCGCAACGCCTGCAGTTGCTCAAAGAGGGCAGCATCCTGGTGAACTTTGCGCGTGGCGGGATTGTGGACAACGACGCCGCGTTGGCGGCGCTCGAGTCCGGCCATCTCGGCAGTTACGTGACGGATTTTCCGACACGGGAGCTTCTCGAGCATCCGCGTGTCATCGCGCTGCCGCACCTTGGCGCATCAACGGTGGAGGCGGAAGAGAACTGCGCTGTCATGGTCGCAGAGAACGTCCGCGAATATCTCGAGAACGGCAACATTCGCTACTCGGTTAATTTTCCCGAGGCGATCATGCCGCGGATGGACAGCTACCGCCTGACGATCGCCAACGCAAACGTGCCGAACATGGTGGGTCAGATTTCAACGGCGCTGGGTGAAGCCGGCCTCAATATCGAGGACCTGCTGAACAAATCGCGTGGCGAAATCGCCTACACAATCGTCGATCTCGACGGACCTGTGCCGGAGGCGACCGTGAACGCACTGCGTGAGACCGAAGGAGTTCTGGCTGTAAGAACGCTCGGTAAGCCTTTAACCTGACTCGAAAAACAGTCAGTATTGCCGACTCGAGACATCACGGTCGGGAGTTCGATAGTCCAATGGCGAAGTCGCCCAAGCAGACCGATGCGCAGCCGCTCGATCTGGCGAAGATTCGTACGCGTATCGATGAGGTCGATCAGCAGATCCAGGCGCTGATCAGTGAGCGAGCGCAGTACGCCCAGCAGGTCGGCGTCTCCAAGGGAGAGCTTGCGTCTGCCGTTGATTATTATCGGCCAGAGCGCGAGGCCGAGGTTCTGCGGTCCGTTCTTGAACGCAATGACGGCCCACTTCGGGACGAGGAAATCCTCCGTCTCTTTCGGGAGATCATGTCGGCGTGCCTCGCGCAGCAGGAACCGCTGAAGGTCGGATTCCTTGGTCCGGAGGGGACGTTTACGCAGTCGGCTGTCTTTAAGCACTTCGGCCACTCGGCCCGCCCGTTGCCATTTGGCACCATCGACGAGGTTTTTCAGGAAGTCGAGTCGGGCGCTGCCGACTTTGGTGTGGTACCCATCGAAAACTCGACAGAGGGTACGGTCAACAACACGCTCGACATGTTCCTCACGTCGCCGTTGAAGATAAATGGCGAGATTGAGCTCCGGATCGAACAGCACCTGATGGGCCGCATGAAAGGGCTCGACAAGATCGAGAGAATCTGTGCTCACGAACAGTCGCTTGCCCAGTGCCGCGGCTGGATCCGCGAATACCTGCCGACCGTCGAGCTGATTGGTGTGAGCAGCAATGCCGTTGGGGCGCGGCGCGCGCGTGATGAGGACGGCACCGCTGCGATCGGTGGGGAAGCCGCGGCGGAGGTCTACAACCTCGACGTCATGGTGCAGAACATCGAGGATCGCGGCGACAACGCGACCCGTTTTCTTGTGATCGGCCGCGATCTGCTGGCGCCCAGTGGCGATGACAAGACGTCGATCATGATGTCGTCTGAAGACACGCGGGAAGGCAGTGGCGTTCTGTACCTGCTCCTGCAGCCGTTTGCCGAAGCCGGAATCAACATGACCCGGATCGAATCGCGGCCGTCACGGCGACGCAACTGGGACTACGTGTTCTTTGTCGATGTCGACGGTCATGCAGAGGAGCCACCGCTTTCAGACGCATTGGCGAGGGTGAAGGAGATCAGCTCCTTGTTCCGGGTTGTCGGCGCATACCCGCGCGCCATTCGGTAGGTCGTTCGATCATGGCCGACTTTGTTGTTTCGCCATCGGCTCTGTCTGACGCCTCCCTGGAGGTACCCGGAGACAAGTCTGTGTCACACCGGGCACTGATGTTCGGTGCAATCGCAGAAGGCACGACGCGCGTCGAAGGGCTGTTGGCCGGCGAGGATTGCCTGGCGACCCTGGATGCCGTGCGGTCCATGGGCGTCGATGTAGAACGTCCGGATGAAACGACGGCGATCGTGTATGGCCAGGGCATGCACGGCCTCAAAGCACCCCCTGGCGAAATCGATCTTGGAAACTCCGGGACGGGTATGCGTCTTTTCGCCGGACTGCTCTCAGCGCAGGCCTTCGATACGGTCCTGACGGGGGACGCTTCGCTGACCCGGCGACCGATGGGCAGAGTAATCACACCCCTCACAATGATGGGTGCCGAGATCGGGAGTAGCGAGGGAACGCCGCCGCTTTCGATTACCGGAGGCCGTACGCTGGCTGGTATCAACTACCAGCAACCCATGGCCAGCGCGCAGGTCAAATCGGCGGTCTTGCTGGCTGGCCTCTATGCTCGTGGAGAAACCTTTATAACGGAGCCCGCGGTTAGCCGTGATCACACGGAGCGAATGCTTCGGGCGATGGGTGTGCAACTCTCGGCCGAGGAAAACCGCTTGCGAATGCCTGGGCAGCAAACCCTCAAGGCCATTGAGGTCTACGTTCCCGGAGATCTGTCGTCGGCAGCGTTCTTCATGGTAGCTGCGCTGCTGGCGAAAGACTGCGAGCTGGTGATACGGCAGGTGGGCGTCAATCCAACCCGGACAGGAGTCATCGAAATTCTGCGGGACATGGGTGGGGACATCAGTATCGAGAACCCGCAGCTGTTCGGCGAGGAGCCCGTTGCGGATATCCGCGTTCGGTCGTCGTCGCTAACCGGGATTGACCTAACGCCGGATCGAGTGTCCCTGGCTATCGACGAATTTCCGATCCTGTTCATCGCCGCCGCCGCTGCCAAAGGTATCAGTCGCTTCGCCGGACTCGAGGAGTTGCGTGTCAAGGAGAGCGATCGGATCGCCTCGATGGTTGGCGGGCTACGTGCTTTGGGGGTGACGGCCAACGAAACTCCGGCTGGTGCCGAGATTCTCGGCGGTGACATCGGCGGAGGAACCGTCGGCAGCCACGGCGACCACCGGATTGCCATGGCCTTTGCGGTCGCCGGCACCCGAGCGTCGGCACCCGTTCGAGTTCGCGACGTGGACCCGGTAGCAACCTCGTTCCCGGGTTTCGCGGCGCTGCTGGGCAGTATTGACGGGGATATCGTGCTCGAGGGCGCCACAGACCAATGAGCGCACCTGCGGTGCCGGTACTCGCGCTGGACGGTCCCAGCGGCAGTGGCAAGGGCACCATTGCGCGTCAGGTCGCTGCCGCACTCGACTGGCATCTTCTGGACAGCGGTGCCTTGTATCGGCTGGTGGGACTGGCGGCGAAACGGCGGGGCATCGATCTGGCCGATGAGGCCTCGCTGGGCGACCTGGCGGCCGGGCTCGACGTGCGTTTCGGCGCGGACGAGGAGGGTGGCGAACGGATCTGGCTCGACGGCGTGGATGTCACCGCCGATGTCCGAACGGAAGAAACCGGGCATCTGGCTTCGACGGTCGCGGCCCACCCGGCAGTTCGCGAGGCACTTCTGGACCTGCAAAAGAGCTTCCGGAAAGCGCCGGGACTGGTGGCGGACGGCCGTGATATGGGAACCCAGGTGTTCCCGGACGCCGCCGTCAAAGTGTTCCTGACGGCGACCCCGGAAGAGCGCGCCAAAAGGCGTTATAAGCAGTTGAAAGACAAGGGTATTGGTGTTAGCCTCTCGGCCCTTTCTCGGGACATCGCGGATCGGGATCGGCGGGACTCGGAACGCGCAGTAGCTCCATTGCGACCAGCCGACGATGCGTACGTGCTGGACTCCAGCGAAATGACGATTGAAGACGTGACCCTCGAAGTACTGGATCGGGTCACGGCGATTGTCTCCGAATAAGGTCGACCGTTTTTTTCAGGCAGCAAAGGACTTGCTGCTTTTTTTGTCGTAACCGTCTGCCGCAGGACGTGGCATGGCGAATCAACAGGGCGAGATTCCGATGCGTCGGATCTCTGATTTAATCCAATGTCTGAAAGTTTTGCAGAGTTATTTGAAGAGAGTTTTGCCAGCCAACAAATAAAACCGGGTTCCATCATCATGGGAACCGTAGTGGCTGTGAACGATGACGTCGTCATCGTGAGTGCCGGCCTCAAGTCAGAGGCGGTGATCCCCGTAGATCAGTTCAAAGGTGACGGCGGCGAAGTCGAAGTTTCCGTTGGCGACGAGGTTGAGGTTGCACTCGACGCCGTTGAAGACGGCTTTGGCGAGACGCGCCTGTCGCGTGAGAAAGCGATTCGCGCGCGCACCTGGACCGTGCTTGAAAAAGCCTATGAGGACAGTGAGATCGTCAACGGTGTCATAAACGGGCGCGTCAAAGGCGGTTTCACGGTTGAAATCGATAACGTACGCGCGTTCCTGCCGGGATCGCTCGTCGACGTACGCCCCGTACGCGATCCAAGTTATCTCGAGGGCAAGACGCTCGAGTTCAAGGTCATCAAACTGGATCAGCGTCGCAATAACGTGGTGGTATCGCGTCGAGCCGTTGTCGAGAAAGAACACAGTGCAGAGCGCGAAGCGCTGCTTGCGAGCCTGCAGGAAGGCAACACGGTCAAAGGTATTGTCAAGAACCTCACCGACTACGGTGCATTCGTCGATCTCGGCGGCATCGATGGCCTTCTGCACATCACTGACATGGCCTGGAAGCGGGTTAAGCACCCGTCTGAGGTCGTCAATGTCGGTGACGAGATTGATGTGAAGATCCTGAAGTTTGACCGCGAGCGTCAGCGCGTGTCCCTCGGTATCAAGCAACTGGGCGACGATCCGTGGCACGATCTTGCTCGTCGCTACCCGCCGCAGACGCGCATCTTCGGCAAGATCACGAACATCGCCGACTACGGTTGCT
>CAZMEA010000034.1:0-17157 GCA_964565135.1 uncultured Woeseiaceae bacterium | reverse complement strand
TCGTGACAATCTGGATCCCAGCTGCCTGCGCTACTACTACGCCGCGAAGCTTGGTCCGAGCATGGAAGACATCGACCTCAACCTCGAGGACTTCGTCGCCCGCGTTAATTCGGACCTGGTTGGGAAACTCGTCAATATCGCCAGCCGCTGTGCGGGATTCATCAGCAAACGCTTTGACGGCCGTCTGGCTGACGCACTGGACGATGAGGGCATCTACGCCGAATTCAGAGACGCCGCCGAGACGATTGCCGACCACTACGAGGCACGCGAGTACTCCAAGGCCATGCGCATCATCATGAGCCTGGCCGATACGGCGAATCGGTACATCGAAGAGCAGAAACCCTGGGTCATGATCAAGAATGAAGACCAGCAAGATGCGGTGCAGGCTGTCTGTACGCAGGGCCTGAACCTGTTTCGCGCCCTGATGATTTATCTGACGCCGGTCCTGCCCGCCATAGCCGACCAGGCGCAGTCGATGTTCGGCGAAGACGCCTGGTCCTGGTCCGATGTCGATGAACCGCGGCTCTCGACGAACATCCAACCCTATAAGCCGTTACTGACACGCGTCGAGACAAAACAGGTAGATATGATGGTTGAGCAATCGAAACCGAAAAGCGATTCGTCCGACGACAAGCCTGCGGCAGCAGACGGCACCACGATTTCCATCGACGACTTCATGAAGGTAGACCTGCGCGTTGCCAAAGTCGTTGCGGCAGAGGCCGTGGAAGGCGCCGAAAAGCTGCTCCAGCTGACCCTCGATCTGGGCGATCACCAGCGCAGCGTATTTTCCGGCATCAAGGCTGCCTACAACCCGGAGGACCTCGTCGGCCGCCACGTTATCGCAGTCGCCAATCTCGCGCCTCGGAAGATGCGATTCGGCGTTTCGGAAGGCATGGTGCTGGCCTCCGGCCCGGGCGGCAGCGACATATTTCTGCTGTCAATCGACGACGGCGCAACGCCGGGCATGCGCGTCACCTGAGGCGACGGCTCGACCTGTAAGCCTTACAATAGGCGTTCTCCTATTCACGTCCGCTGAGCGAACTCGTGAGCGATATCTTCCTGATCCTGATCGGGACAGTTCTTGTCAACAACTTCGTGCTCGTGCGGTTTCTCGGCCTCTGCCCGTTCATGGGGGTCTCTCGCAATATCGAGGCCGCGTTGGGCATGTCGCTGGCCACAGCGTTCGTGTTAACCCTGTCCTCTGCGGTTAGCTACCTGCTGCATGAGTTTGTGCTGGTACCGCTCGCGATAGAGTATCTGCGAACGATCGCTTTTATTCTGGTTATCGCAGCCACGGTTCAGTTCACCGAGATCATGGTGCGCCGAACCAGCCCAATGCTGCACCAGGTACTGGGCATCTACATTCCTTTGATAGCCACCAACTGTGCCGTGCTCGGCGTGGCCTTGCTGAACATTCAGCAGGCGGAGAACTTCGTCGAATCGGTGTTCTTTGGGCTCGGTGCGGCCGGCGGCTTTGCGCTCGTGCTTGTGCTGTTCGCCGCGATACGTGAACGGCTCGACGCCGCGGACGTGCCGCTACCCTTCCGTGGCACCGCGATCGCGCTGATGACGGCCGGCCTGATGTCCCTGGCGTTCATGGGCTTCTCCGGAATGGCCAGGTTGTGAGGGGCGGATGCTCGTCGCGGTCCTCACAGTCACACTGCTGGCGCTTGCAGCCGGCCTTGCGCTCAGCTTTGCAAATCGCCAGATCCCTGCCGCAAGAGACGATGTGGTGGCCCGGGTTGATGAGCTGCTGCCACAAACCCAGTGTGCACAATGCGGTTATCCCGGCTGCCGCCCGTACGCCGCGGCCATCGTCGAGCGGAATGCGCCAATCAACCTCTGCCCGCCAGGCGGCGAAGAGACGGTGCGCAGGCTGGCTGACCTCCTGGGACGCGACGCGCTACCGCTTGCAGAACCGTCGCCGGACCCTGCCGTCGCGATCATCGATGAAGATCGATGCATCGGCTGCACGCACTGCCGGACAGCCTGCCCCGTGGACGCGATCGTCGGCGCGCATCAGTTCATGCACACGATCATCGCGTCTGAATGTACCGGCTGCGAGCTCTGCATCGAGCCCTGCCCCGTCGATTGCATCGAGATGGTTCCCCGTCAATGAGTGAAGAATCCGAAATCCTCACGGAGGGAGCACCAACCTACGACCTTGGCAAGCTGCACGGCGGTCTGCGCCTGCCGGCCGAGAAGGACGCATCGACAGCCTCAGGAATTGTGGTGGCACCCGTGCCAGCCCAGCTCGTACTACCCATTACCCAGCACGTAGGCAGCCCTGCGTCACCCGTCGTCGGTATCGGAGAGCGAGTGCTGAAAGGCCAGCTGATCGCGGACGCCGACGGACCCATAAGCGCGCCGGTGCACGCGTCGTCGTCAGGCAAGGTGGTTGCGATTGAACCCTGGCCGGTGTCCCGACGCTACGGCGACCCGGCGCCGTGCATCGTAATCGAATGCGATGGCGAGGACCGGGCCATCGACACGTCGGAAATCGTTGTCGACTACGCCAGCCTGGAGCGGGAAACACTCCTCGACAAGATTCTGCAGGGCGGCATTGTCGGCCTCGGTGGTGCGGTGTTTCCGACCGCGCAGAAGCTGATGCAGGCGCTAAGCGGTCATATGGAGTATCTGATTCTGAACGGCGTCGAGTGCGAACCGTACATCAGCTGCGACGATATGCTGATGCGCGAGTTCGCAACGGACGTACTTCGGGGCGGTCAGATCCTGCTCCACGCGTTGGGGCTCACGGAATGCCTGGTCGTCGTCGAAAGTGACAAGCCGGAAGCAATCGCCGCGCTGACCACGGCGCTGGGCGAACTCGACGACAAGCGTATCGTGGTCAAACAGGTACCCACAGTGTACCCCTCCGGCGCGGAGGATCAGCTGGTACAGCTGGTGACCAATCGAGAGGTGCCAACGGGGGGACTTCCCTCGGACGTTGGTTGCGTCGTGCAGAACGTCGGCACGGCTGCCGCTGTTTATCACTGGATCGCTCGTGGGGAACCGCTGCTATCGAGAGTCACTACGATCACCGGAGATGGCATCGCGAAGCCCGTCAACGTAATCTCGCGGCTGGGAACGCCCATCGCGCACATCGTTGAGCTGGCCGGCGGCTATACGGACCGCGCCAGCCACATGGTCATCGGCGGCCCCATGACCGGAAAATCGGTGACGACCGACCGCGTGCCGGTCGTGAAGGCTACGAATTGTGTTCTGGTCCTGTCCGAAGCGGTGCCTATCGGCGATGTCCGTCCGTGCATTCGCTGCGGCGAATGCGCGACCGTCTGCCCGATTCAGCTGTTGCCCCAACAGCTTTTCTGGCACGCGTGTTCAGACAACGAAGACAAGTTGCGAGACTTCGGACTGGTTGATTGCATCGAATGCGGATGTTGCGACCTCGTTTGCCCCAGTCATATTGCGCTGACCTCGGAGTTTCGTCGTGCGAAGGCGCGAATGCGCGAACTCGCCGATGAAAAGGCCCGCGCGGAACGTGCGCGACTGCGTTTTGAAGCCCGCAATCAGCGCCTGGCCGACGAAGAGGCTGAGCGAGCCGCAGAACTGGGCCGGCAAAAAGAAGCCGCGAAAACGGTTACACCCGATCAGATCAGGGCGATCATGGACCGCGCGAAGTCTGACGAAGGCTCGTCGGATCCGGACGGGGACGACTGACAGATGGAATTCAAACGACGCGATGCGCCGTACGTAACACCAGCGACGAGCGTGCGAATGGTCATGCTCCAGGTGCTGCTTGCGCTGATCCCGGCGTCGCTTGCCTACGTCTGGTACTTCAGCTTCGGCTTCCTGTTCAACCTGGCCATTGCGAGCCTGTTCTGCGTGGGCAGTGAGTACCTGATGGTTCGCGCCCGTGGCCGTGACCCTGAGGAAGCGGTCAGTGATCTCAGTGCCCTGGTCACGGCTGTACTCATCTGTTTCGCCCTGCCGGCCCTGACGCCCTGGTGGGTCACCGCAACTGCTTCACTATTCGCCATCGTCGTTGCAAAGCACTTGTACGGCGGCCTCGGCTACAACATCTTCAATCCGGCCATGGCCGGTTACGTTGTTGTCCTGATTGCCTTCCCGATGTACCTGAACCTGTGGACGGCGCCGCGCATGGGCGACATCGACTACAGCTACCCGACCTTCTACGAGACGATCACCTACACGCTGACAGGCTCATTGCCGGACTACCTGACTTTCGACGCCGTTAGTCGTGCAACGCCGCTCGATGTCGTCAAATCCGGCCTGAACAACATGCGGACGTTCGACGAGTTGCGCGCGTATTCGCTGATGGGCGACTTTGGCGGCCGCGGTTGGGAATGGATCGGCAATTTCATTGCGATTGGCGGTGCCTGGCTGCTGCTCAAGAAGATCATCAGATGGCAGATCCCGTTTGGCGTTCTCACCGGCCTGCTGGTACCGGCGGGACTCTTCTACTTTCTCGAACCGGGCATTCACGCAAGTCCCGGCTTTCATCTGTTCAGCGGCGGCGCCATTCTGTGCGCGTTCTTCATTGCGACGGACCCGGTGTCGGCTGCGACCAGCGATCGTGGCCGACTGATCTATGGCTTTGGCATCGGGCTGCTGATCTACGCGATTCGCCGTTGGGGCAGCTATGCAGATGGCGTCGCGTTCGCCGTCCTGCTCATGAATATGGCGGTGCCGTTGATTGACCAGTTCACGCGACCACACATTGTCGGCCATCCGCTGCGTAACCGGGGTGCAGACTCGTGAGTGACAACGCCCGGAAATCAGGTTCTCTTTGGTCGAGCGCATTGATTCTCGCCGTCATGGCGGCCGTCTGTACGGCGCTGGTCGCCCTTACCTACACGCTGACCGGCGAACGCATCGCGGACAATCAGCAGGCATTTCTTGAAGAAAGCCTGCAGCCCGTTCTCGCGGGCATTGAATACGATGGACCGCTGTCCGATTCGACCATGATCATCCCCGTGCCGCACGATCTGCCCGGCAACCAACCCGCAACCGTCTACCGGATCTTCGAGGACGAGGCGCCACTCGCCGCGCTCTTCGTCGTGGTCGCACGGGATGGATACGCAGGACCCATTCGCCTGCTCATCGGTCTGACGGACGACGGCAGAATTACGCGTGCTCGGGTTATCGAGCATCGCGAGACGCCGGGCCTCGGGGATCGCATCGAAGCCGGTCGCTCCGACTGGATAAACCAGTTCGATGGCCGATCGCTCGCCGATCCGACAGAAGACATGTGGAAGATTCGACGGGACGGCGGCGAGTTTGACCAGCTGAGCGGTGCGTCGATTACGTCGCGCTCGGTCGTCAAGGCACTTCGAGAGACGCTGATATACTTCAACGCCAACCACGACGCCGTGTTCGCCCCTGACGCTGACGCTGAAGCTGACGAATGAACGAATCACCACTGAGTACGCTTCGCGAAGGTCTTTGGGAGAACAACCCCGGGCTGGTCCAGTTGCTCGGCCTCTGCCCGCTCCTTGCGGTCACGAATACCTTCGTCAACGGCCTGGGTCTGGGCCTGGCAACGCTGTTTGTCGTCACCTGCTCAAACGGTCTCGTGTCCCTGACCCGATCGCTGATCCGGCAGGAAATTCGAATTCCCATGTACGTGCTGATCATCGCCAGCCTCGTCACCTGCATCGAACTCATCTTCAAAGCCTACTTCCCGTACCTGGACAGATCGCTGGGCATCTTCATTCCGCTGATCGTAACGAATTGCACGATCGTCGCGCGCGCGGAGGTCTTTGCGTCGCGCAATCCACTGGGACGCAGTCTGCTCGACGGCCTCGCGATGGGCACGGGCTTCCTGCTGCTCCTGTGCGCGCTGGGTGCGTTTCGCGAGCTGGTTGGCCTGGGGTCCATCATGGCGAGGCTCGACATGTTGATCGGCGGCGATCCGATATCCGGACTGGTACTCGTCGACGGCGGGTTTCTGCTGGCTGTGTTGCCGCCCGGCGCGTTCTTTGGTCTGGCCCTCGCCGTCGCCGCCAAGAACTTCATTGATCAGCGACGCCGACGCTCTGCGAGCTTTGCCGCGCGTCACCGCGTCGCCTGACCCAGTCCAGGCACGATGAATCGGGATAAACGTACCGAGATATTCTCGCGGCTGCGTGACGGGAATCCGTCCCCGACGACGGAACTCGTGTACGCATCGCCGTTCGAGTTGCTGATCGCAGTTATCCTGTCGGCCCAGGCCACCGATATCAGCGTCAACAAAGCTACGGCAACCCTGTTCCCGGCTGCGAACACGCCGCAGGGCATACTGGACCTGGGCCTTTCAGGATTGAAGTCCCACATCAAGAGCATCGGCCTGTTCAACAGCAAGGCAGAAAACATCATCAAAACCTGTCGCCTGCTGCTGGACCAGCATGCCGGTGAGGTGCCCCGGGATCGGGCGGCATTGGAAGCGCTTCCCGGAGTCGGT
This sequence comes from uncultured Woeseiaceae bacterium, assembly GCA_964565135.1. Lineage (GTDB taxonomy): Bacteria > Pseudomonadota > Gammaproteobacteria > Steroidobacterales > Woeseiaceae > JBFGFX01. The sequence continues at coordinate 10,736 of CAZMEA010000034.1, read as the reverse complement.
CGAAAGACGGCAAACGTCGTATTGAACACGGCCTTCGGCGAACCCACGATCGCAGTCGATACGCACATCTTCCGGGTGTCGAATCGAACCGGAATTGCAAAGGGGAAGACGCCGCTCGAGGTCGAGAAGAGACTCTTGCGCCTGGTTCCCGACGAGTTCCTCAAGGATGCCCATCATTGGCTGATCCTGCACGGTCGCTACGTGTGCAAGGCACGCAAACCGGACTGCCCGGAATGCGTCATCGCCGATGTGTGCGAGTTTCGACGCAAGACACCCGCGGCCGAATCATCATGATCTTCAGCCAGGACCGAACCACGCTCCGTCGCATGTATCGCGACGCGTGGCGCAAATACACCGATGCGACACCGCTATCGCCGCTGGAGGCCCAGATCGCGCAGGTGGTGTCCGAACACCCGGAATATCATGCGATCGTCGAGTCAGACGACCTCGACGCCGACTTCACACCCGAAATGGGTCAGAGCAATCCGTTCCTCCACATGGGTATGCATCTGGCGATACGGGAACAGGTTTCGACCGATCGACCAGCGGGAATACGAGGCCTTCATGAAGAGCTGTCTGCGGTAACCGGAACGTCTCTCGATGCAGAACACCGAATGATGGAGGCACTGGGTGAAACGCTTTGGGAAGCGCAGCGGAACAACGCTCCGCCGGACGAAGCCGCGTACCTGGAGCGGCTGAGGCGCATGATCTGACGCTCACCGCTGTCGCCGCCGCCCGCTTTCGGGCCAAGCCGATGTAACAAATACGCTGCCATTCTGGTCTAATTTGGCAATGAGCACGGCGGAAGGGCAGCGATGACGTCCACAGACAGCAGATACCCCGTCACGGGTGCTGGCCTCGGCCTGCGCCGGGGACTTCTCGATACGATGATGGCGGACCCACCGGCGGAGGTGGATTTTCTCGAGGTAGCTCCCGAGAACTGGATTCATGTCGGCGGCGCGTTAAAGAAGAAATTCCGCTTCTTCACAGAACGGTATCCGTTTGTTACGCACGGCCTGTCCCTGAGTATTGGAGCGCCGTCGCCGCTGAATGAGACTCTGCTGCGCGACGTTCGCGGCTTCATGAAAGAACACGGTATTCGCTTTTACTCGGAGCATCTGAGCTATACCGGTGACGACGGGCAGCTGTATGACCTTATGCCGATTCCCTTCACCGAAGAAGCCGCACGTTACGTCGCGGAACGCATCCGCCGCGCGCAGGACATTCTCGGCGAACGCATGGCGGTCGAAAACGTCTCATACTACGCGCCGTCGGACAATACTTTGACCGAGGCCGAGTTCACCAACCTCGTTCTGGAGGAGGCGGACTGCGACCTGCTGCTCGACGTCAACAATATCTTCGTCAATAGCATCAACCACGGTTACGATGCGCTGGAGTTCATGCACGCTATGCCAGCCGAACGCGTCAAGTACTTCCACGTTGCCGGTCACTACGTCGAGTCAGAGGACCTGCGTATCGACACGCACGGCGACGCAGTGTCAGACCCGGTCTGGGAACTGCTGGCGAAGGCCTACCGCCATTTCGGACCCGTACCGACCTTGCTGGAGCGCGACTTCAATCTGCCGCCAATGGAGGATTTGCTCGGCGAGATCCGCCGGATCAAGGCTCTGCAGGCAGAAGTTGCGACGGACGACATGCTCAAAGAGGCAGCCGGTGGCTGACCTTCCCGAGTTTCAGCGCAAGCAATACGAGTTCGCGGCGCACATCCGAGACCCGGACTCAGCGCCGGCGCCGGACAACATCGAAGACCGGCGGATGGCCGTCTATCGAGAGCTGTTCTACAACAATTTGCTCAAGCTGTTGAGTGGTACGTTCCCCGTTCTCAAGACACTGCATTCGAAAGACAAATGGCGAAAGATGATTCGCCAGTTCATGGTGCATCACCGAGCACAGACACCCTACTTTCTCCAGGTGCCCAGGGAATTCCTGAGCTTTCTCGAAACCGAGTACGAAATGGCCGCGGATGACTTCCCGTTTCTGCTCGAACTGGCGCACTATGAATGGGTTGAACTCGCCGTCTCGGTATCGGAGCTGGACAACCAGGACCTCGATGTCGATCCGGACGGCGACATGCTGGCCGGCATTCCCGTGAAATCGAAGCTCGCCGACGCTTACGCCTACCATTACCCGGTGCACCGAATTTCCGCTGACTTCATCCCCAGCGAGCCGGGGCCACAGCCGACCTACCTTGTTGTTTATCGCCAGGCGAACGACGATCTCGGCTTCATGGAGCTCAATCCGGTCACCGCGCGACTGCTGGAGCTGATTCAGAACAACTCCAGTGCTACAGGGCGTGAACTACTGCTTAAGCTCGCTGACGAAATTTCGTACCCGGACCCCGAAGCGCTGGTCGAGCATGGCGCCGCCGCATTGCAGGAAATGCGTGCAGCCGAAATATTGCTGGGTGTCGCCCGGTCCTAATGACAGGACCGGCGCGACGAAAAACACTTCCGAGCGCGACACATCAAAGACCAACACTCGGGGAACCATCATGACCTCATTTTTTTCGCGCTGTCAGAACGCGCTCGATCTAAGCCGCAAGGTTGAGTTTCTCGGACCGCTGGCACTGCGGCTGTATCTGGTGCCGGTATTCTGGACCGCCGGAACGAACAAACTTGCGGGCGACGGCGAAGGTTTCATCGTCAGTCAGAACGTCATCAACTGGTTCGGTAACCCGGACTGGGGTCTTGGCCTGCCGTTTCCTACACTGATGGCGTTTCTGGCAGTTGGTGCGGAGATTTTCGGCGCAATCTCACTACTGCTTGGCTTTGGCGTGCGCTGGATGTCGATTCCGTTGATGATCACGATGTGTGTGGCCGCGTTTTCGGTACACTGGGAGAACGGCTGGCAGGCCATCGCTGACGCACAGAGTCCGTTCGCGCCGGCTGATATTGAAGGCGCGACCGAACGACTGAACATGGCCCGCCGAATCCTTCGCGAACATGGCAACTATGACTGGCTCACCGAAACCGGCAGCTTCGTCATTTCCAACAACGGCATCGAGTGGGCGGCGACCTACTTCGTCATGATTCTCGCGCTGTTCTTCATGGGGGCCGGAAAGGCGAGCATCGATCACCTCATCGCCAGCCGAATGCGGCAGAATACACTCTGAGTCACACCACCAGCGGGGCCGATAACGGCCCCGCTCTTCTTGGGGAGAAGGAAAAATGGCCGAGACGTTCCTGGGAGCGCTGGACGCTGTTCAACTGCTGTCGTCGGTATTGGTATTCATCCTTGGCGTCACCATCCTCGTCGTCATAGGCATGTACATCGTGGATGTCACCCAGTCGTCGCATGCCATCCGGCGAAATTTTCCGGTCATCGGTCGATTTCGTTACCTGTTCGAGAAGCTGGGTGAGTACTTCAGGCAATATTTCTTTGCCATGGATCGTGAAGAGATGCCGTTCAACCGGGCCGAGCGATCCTGGGTCTACAGGGCCGCGAAAGGCGAGGACAACACGGTCGCATTCGGCTCGACCCGCAGCCTGAAGGTGACCGGTACCCCGATCTTCGTTAACTGCCCCTACCCGGTCCTCGAACAGGACGTAGCGCCCACCAGTCCGTGCGAGATCGGACCGTACGCACGCAAGCCGTACAAAACCAGTTCCGTCTTCAATATCTCCGGGATGAGCTACGGTGCCATCTCCAAGCCGGCTGTGCTCGCGCTGTCGAACGGCGCACGCATGGCAGGCGTCTGGATGAACACGGGCGAAGGCGCCCTGTCGCCCTGGCACCTGGAGGGTGGCGCCGACATCGTCTTCCAGATCGGCACTGCGAAGTACGGCGTTCGCAATGACGACGGCAGCCTGAACGACGACAAGCTTCGCGAAGTCGCTGCGCACGATCAGGTAAAGATGATCGAGTTGAAGCTCAGCCAGGGCGCGAAACCCGGCAAAGGCGGTATCCTGCCCGGCGAGAAAGTCACGGCGGAGATTGCTCGCGTCCGCGGAATCCGTGAAGGACAGGACTCGCTATCGCCCAATCGACACCCTGAGATCGACAACGCGGAGGACTTGCTCGACATGGTGGCACGCATCCGCGAGGTCAGCGGCCTGCCGGTCGGTTTCAAGACCGTCATCGGCGCCTACGGTTGGCTCCACGAACTGTTCGAACTCATCAACCGGCGCGGTATCGAGTCGGCGCCGGACTTCATCACCATCGATTCGGGTGACGGCGGAACCGGCGCCGCGCCAATGAGCCTCATTGACAACGTTGGCCTGCCGGTACGGGAAAGCCTGCCGCTGGTCGTTGATCTACTCGACCAGCACGGCCTAAGAAAACGCATTCGAGTGATTGCGAGCGGAAAAATGATCACGCCATCGGAGGCCGCTGTTGCCTTGTGTCTCGGCGCAGATTTCATCACCTCGGCGCGGGGATACATGTTTGCCCTCGGCTGCATTCAGGCACTTCAGTGCAACAAGAACACGTGCCCAACCGGAATCACGACACACGACAAAAAGCTGCAGCGCGGTCTGGACCCGAAAAACAAGGCTGAACGCGTCCGCCGTTACGCGGAGGCGATGCAGAAGGAGATCGGCACCATTGCGCATTCCTGCGGCGTTCGCGAACCCCGTCGGTTGCAGCGGTTCCACTGCCGTATCGTTCAGGACGACGGCCGTTCTATCCCGCTGAATGAAATCTATCCGGATGTAGCATCGCCCGAACGCGCTGCGTGACTGGGCAGTAACGACGCGATAGCGCTCAGAATACCCAGAGATTCGCGAGGCCTACGGCAATCGGCAGGGTTATCAGTGTCCGCAACAAAAAGACCTGGACCAGATTCAGCAGATTCAGCGGAATTCGCGTCTTCAATATCATGACGCCGACCTCGGTCATGTAGATCAGCTGGGTAATCGATACCGTCGCAACCACGAAACGTGTCAACTCGCTCTCAATAGATTTAGCGATCACCGCCGGCAGGAACATGTCGGCGAAACCGACAAGCAAGGCCGGTGCGGCGGTAGCGGCTTCCGGTAGCCGGAACAGTTCGAGCACGGGTATCAGCGGATACGACAACCACGTAAACAGCGGCGTGTACTCGACGATGATGAGTCCGGTTGTACCGATTGCGATCAGCGCGGGTAGCAGGCCGAAACACACGTCGAAAAGGTTGTTTAGGGCCGCACTCAGGTAGGTTGATGGTCCGGGCGCGGTGCGACTTTTCTCCAGTGCGGCCTCAAGACCTGCCCGCAGCAATCCACCCTCGGGATTAAGATTCTCATGCAGCTGCTTACCCGCTTCCGAGTAGGTATTGGGAATGCGCGACAGCGGCGGTAAACGCGGCGTAATCAGGGCAGCAGCCAGACCGCAGATGACGACGATCAGGTAGTACTGCAGGAACAATGCCTCGATGCCGACGGTATTCGCGACGATGACGCAGAACGGTACGGAAACGACCGAAAAATTGGTGGCGATCACCGCTGCCTCACGCCCCGAGTAGTTACCGCGTTCGAATTGCTGTGACGTAATCAGGATGCCGACGGGTGCCGACGACAGCCATGATGCGAGGGCATCAATGCACGAGCGACCGGGAAGATTGAAGAGGCGCCGGAACAGACGACTCAGCAGCGTGCCAACGAGATCCATCAGCCCGTAATCGGTCATCAACGGCATCAGGAAGACCGCAATGACAAAGATCGCCACGAGCAACGTGGCAAGATCGAACAGGACGACCCGGCCGGTGATCTCGGACCAGATGATCTCAGGTCCGACCTGAAAGACGATCATGACGGCCATGACGAAACCGACGAGGCGTATCCCCAACCAGAGTCGGTTTACGGTAAACACCTGGCGCAGCTCGCCTGCTGCCGCCTCCGACGCAGGACGTGTCGACCAGAAAACGGTGCCGATGGCAGAGATACCAATGATCGCAAGCACGATGTATGGCATGACGTCTGCCAGCGCCGCGGTCAGCCAACCCGACACCAGCGCCATTGGAATGGTGAATACACCGTCGTCCCCGCGAACAGGAAACAGAAACGCAAAGCCACCGATCGCCGACGGCAGGAGAAATCTCAGCAGGTCTGGAAGCCCCGTGGCGGACTTGGCGGGCGTTGCCATTCGGCCGACTAACGCTTCTTCTTGGGCAGGTACAGGTCCGTCAACGTGCCTTCGTAGGCCTCCGCCGCGAACGCGACAGTTTCGGACAGCGTCGGGTGCGGATGGACCGTCATGCCCACATCGGCGGCATCTGCGCCCATCTCGACGGCCAGGCCGACCTCAGCGATCAAATCGCCCGCGGCAGGTCCAACGATACCGCCACCGAGTACGCGGCCCGTCTGCTTGTCAAACAAGAGCTTTGTAAAGCCCTCATCGCGTCCCAGCGACAGCGCGCGGCCGCTCGCCGCCCATGGAAACTGCGCCTTCTCATAGTCAACGCCGTTCGCCTTGGCATCGGTCTCGGTCAACCCGACCCATGCGACCTCAGGATCCGTGTAGGCAACGGAGGGAATCGTGCGAGCATCGAATGCACTTTTCTCGCCCGCCGCTACTTCCGCAGCCACCTTTGCTTCGTGCGAGGCCTTATGCGCCAGCATGGGACCACCAGCGAGATCACCGATGGCGAAAATATGCGGCACATTCGTCTGTTGCTGTTTGTTCACGGGAATGATGCCGCGTTCGTCGACAATGACGCCGGCCTTGTCGGCGTCCAGCCTGTCGCCGTTGGCGCGGCGGCCAATCGCAACCAGCACACGATCGTAGACCTGGGCGATCGGCGCATTCTTGCCTTCGAAGCTCACCTCGATTCCCGCCTTGGTCGCCGTCATCTTGCTGACTTTTGTTCCCAGCATGATCGATTCGTAGCGATCCTTGACGATCTTGTGGAAGGGCCGCACAAGGTCGGGATCGGTGCCGGGCATCAGCGTGTCCATCAGCTCGACAACGCTCACCTCGACGCCGAGCGCGTTGTAAACGCACGCCATCTCGAGACCAATGATGCCGCCGCCAACGACCAGCATTCGCTTGGGCAACGGGTCGATCTGGAGCGCGCCGGTCGAATCCACAATACGGGGGTCGTCCGGCAATCCCGGCAATGACGCGCTCTGCGAACCCGCAGCAATGACGCACTTCTCGAAGTCCAGCGTCTCACCGTTGTCCAGTGCCAGTCGGTTCGGCGACAGAAAAGTTGCCGTCGCGTGAATCACATTGACCTTGCGGGCCTTGGCAAGCTGGCCGATACCGCCGGTCAGGCGCTCCACGACGTTCGTCTTCCAGCCGTTCAGCGCCTCTGAGTCGATCTCGGGTTCACCGAAGCGAATGCCGTGCTCGGCCATGTCTCGAGCATCGTCGAGCACCTTCGCAGCGTGCAATAGTGCCTTGGACGGGATGCAACCGACATTCAGACAGACGCCGCCCAGCGACGGGTAGCGCTCGATCAGCGTGACATTCAAACCGAGATCGGCCGCTCGAAATGCCGCCGTGTAGCCGCCGGGTCCCGAGCCGATAACGACCAGCTGGGTAGAGTGCGATGCGTCGCCTTCCGGAGCTTCTGCGGCCGCCGGTGCCGCGGTGGCATCGAGCGCGGGCACTTCAGCGGAAGAGCTGCTTGCCAGTGCTGCATCCTTCTCTGCGGGGTCCATGACGACAGTGGAGTCGAATGCGTCCTCACTGCTGGCCTCAAAGGTCAGGACGACGTCACCTTTATTCACCTTGTCGCCGACGGCCACCTTGATATCAACAATCGTCCCCGCCCCGGTCGCCGGCACGTCCATTGCCGCTTTGTCCGTCTCGAGGGTTACCACCGGATCGTCCGCTGCCAGGGTATCCCCGACATTCACCAGGATCTCAATGACCTCGACGTCGCTGAAATCGCCGAGGTCCGGAATCTTCAACTCGACGGTAGCCATCAGGGAATTGCCTGCAGCAGCTTGTCGACGTCGCTCAATGCCTGGCTCAGGAACGTCGTGAATCGGACGGCGTATGCGCCATCGATAACGCGATGATCGTATGAGAACGACAACGGCAGCATCAGTCTCGGCTCGAACTCACTGCCGTTCCAGACCGGCTGCATGGACGATCGTGACACACCGAGTATCGCGACCTCCGGCGCATTGACGATCGGCGTAAATGCCGTGCCACCGATGCCGCCGAGACTCGAAATGGTGAAACTTGCGCCCTGCATCTGGTCGACCTTCAGCTTGCCTTCGCGCGCAGCCAGCGACAGCTCACCCAGCGCGGTTGCCAGCTCGTAGACGTCCATACGATCTGCGTCGTGAATCACCGGCACTACCAGACCATTCTCCGTATCGGCGGCGAAACCGAGATGGAAGTACTGCTTGTAGATCAGTGACTGGCCATCACCAGACAGCGAGGCATTGACCTTCGGGAACTCCCTGAGCGCCGCTATGCAGGCCTTCATGATGAATGCCAGCGGCGTGAGTCCGATACCGCGTTCTTTGGCAGGACCCTTGAGCTCCTGCCGACGTGCTTCCAGTTCGGTAATGTCTGCGAGATCGTGCTGAGTGACGTGAGGCAGGTTGATCCAGCTTGCCTGCAGCCGTGGTCCGGAAATCTTTTGAATTCGCGTCAACGGCTGAACGTCAACGTCACCGAACTTCGAATAATCGAACGTCGGTACTTCCGGCAGACTTGCGGCGCCGGACGCTGGCGGACCGCCTCTTTCCATAACTGCTTTGACGAAGGCCTTTACGTCGTCGTGCAGGATACGCTCCTTCGGACCACTGCCCTTCACCTGCGCAAGGTTCACGCCCAGCTCGCGGGCCAGCTTGCGAACCGACGGGCCAGCATGCGCTCGCGAGAAACCCGCTTCATCAATAGGCGGCAACTCGGGTTTTCCTGCAGGTGCTGGAGGCGGCGTCTGCACCGCTGCCTTGGCGGGCGCTGGCTGGGCAGCGGCGGACACGGGCGGCGGCTTCGTCGTTTGTGTGTCTGTCGGCGTTGCCGCAATCGCGTCAACGATCACGATCGCGCTGCCCTGGGAAACGGTGTCGCCTGGTTTAACCAGGACCTGCTTGACGGTACCGCTGGCGGTCGCCGGAACGTCCATGGCGGCCTTGTCGGTCTCGAGAGTAACCAGCGAATCGTCCACAGAAATCGTGTCGCCCTCGCTGACATGCACCTCGATGACGTCAACATCCGCAAAATCACCAAGATCCGGCACGACAAGCGTTTGTTCGCCGCCAACCGCGGCGCCTGCGATCTTGTCGGTTGTCTCGACGGCCGGTGCCGGCGTCTCTGTCTCCGGGGACCCTTCCACAGCATCCTCTGCCGGTGCGGACTCGCCCTCGCCAGCGTCGGCTGTCGACATTTCACCGATGACATCGCCCTTTGAGACGGAGTCACCGACGCCGACGCTGAGGGATTCGATAACCCCGTCGGCCGGCGCCGGAACGTCCATCGCGGCCTTGTCGGTTTCAAGCGTAATGAGACCGTCTTCTGCCGCCACCGCGTCGCCGGGCGACACGAGCACTTCGATGATCTCGACATCGGAAAAGTCACCCAGGTCGGGTACCGTGATTTGCAGTCGATCCGCCACGTCGTCGCTCCGCCTGGTCAGTTTAAAGGGTTACCGGATCCGGCTTGTCCGGATCGATCCCGTATTTTTCGATGGCATCCGCCACGGTCTTGCTGTCGAGGGCGCCGTCGTCGGCCAGGGCCTGCAACGTGGTAACGACGATGTAGCGCTTGTCGACCTCGAAGTGGTTCCGGAGCGCTGCGCGTCCATCGCTGCGACCGTACCCGTCGGTACCGAGCGAAATGAATCGCCCCGGCACCCAGCGCTGAATCTGGTCAGGCACGATCTTCATGTAGTCCGTCGCCGCGACGTAGGGTCCCTGTCGGTCGGCGAGTGCCTCCTCGATGTAGCACTTCCGGGGCGTTTCTTCCGGATGCAACTGATTCCAGCGTTCGACCTCGAGCGCGTCGCGCCGCAGCTCATTGAAGCTCGTCACGGACCAGACGTCGGACGGAATGCCGAAGTCCTCCATGAGCATCTCCGCTGCGCCGAGTACTTCTCGCAGTATCGTTCCCGACCCCATCAGCTGGGGCCTGATCTGACCCTGGCCACCCACCTGCAGCAGGTACATGCCGCGCAAGATGCCGTCCTCGACGCCTGCCGGCATCGCCGGGTGAACGTAGTTCTCGTTCATGCAGGTGATGTAGTAGAAGACGTTCTCCTGCTCATCCATCATCCGCCGCAAGCCGTCCTGGATGATGACCGCCATCTCGTACGCATACGTCGGGTCGTAGGCACGACAGTTGGGCACCGTCGATGCGTGCACGAGGCTGTGACCGTCCTGATGCTGCAGACCCTCTCCAGCCAGCGTGGTGCGACCCGCTGTGCCACCCATCAGGAAGCCGCGGGACTGCATGTCTCCGCCGGCCCAGATGAAGTCACCAATGCGCGGGAAACCGAACATCGAGTAGAAGATGTAGAACGGGATCATCGGTGTGTCGTGATTACTGTACGACGTACCTGCAGCGACCCACGAGCAGAACGCACCCGCTTCGTTGATGCCCTCCTCGAGAATCTGTCCCTTCTTGTCCTCGCGGTAGTACATCAACTGGTCTGCATCCTGGGGCGTGTACAGCTGCCCTTCGGACGCGTAGATACCAATCTGCCGGAACATGCCCTCCATCCCGAACGTGCGTGCTTCATCGGGCACGATCGGGACGATGTTTTTGCCAATCTGCTTGTCGCGCGTCAGTGCCGTCAGCATTCGCACAAACGCCATGGTGGTCGAGATCTCGCGCTC
>CAZMEA010000033.1:0-17297 GCA_964565135.1 uncultured Woeseiaceae bacterium | reverse complement strand
TGGGCCGGGAGTCTGATCCAGAGATGCTGTTTCTGGTTGATTTTGCGCCACTCGCGCTGTTTCTGGCGGGTTACGCCTACAAAGACATCTTCTTCGCCATCATCGTCCTGATGGCCACGATGCCTGTGAGCCTGTTCATCAAATATCGAATGACAGGCAAGCTCGACAAAATGCTCGCCTGGTCGACGGTATTCTTATTTGTATTCGGCGGCGCCTCCCTGTACCTGCGTGATGCGCAATTCCTGTACTGGAAGCCGACGGCGCTTTACTGGGCATTGGCTCTCGCTTTCTTCATTAGCCAGTACGTTGGCGAGAAGCCGTTGGTTCAGAGGTTCTTCGATTTGATCGGCGAGCTTCCGACCGGACACATTACCGATAGTCAGATTCGCACGCTCAACATGATCTGGGGTGCATTTTTTATTCTGGTTGGGCTGCTGAACATCGTCGTTGCCTACAACTTCAGTGAGGAGTTCTGGGTTAACTTCAAGGTGTTTGGACTTACCGCCATTACCGTGGTGTTCATGTCGGCGCAGGTTTACTGGATCGTGTCCGGCATCAAAGAAGACGCTGCAACCAGCGAAGAAACGGAGAACTAACAGCGATGTGGTACGCAATCATCAGCCAGGATGTTGAAGATAGCCTTGAGCGCCGGAAGGGAGCGCGTGAAGCGCACCTCGCTCGCCTTCAGGCGCTGCTTGATGATGGCCGCCTGCTGATCGCCGGGCCACATCCCGCAGTCGATGCAGAGGATCCAGGACCTGCCGGCTTTACAGGTAGCCTCGTGGTCGTGGACTTCGACTCACTGGCTGAGGCACAGGCCTGGGCGGATGCCGATCCGTATGTCGACGCGGGCGTCTATGCAAGCGTCACGGTGAAACCCTTTCGCAAAGTTCTACCGTGACCGTCGATCGAGTCACCATGATAAGAGAGAGGTTGGAAACGGCGTTTTCTCCGGACGACTTGCTGATCAAGGACCAGTCACATCTGCATGCCGGGCACGCGGGAGTTGCCGATGGGCGTGGGCACTTTGACGTAAGAATCGTGTCCAATGCGTTCGTCGGTCAATCGCGTATAAAGAGACATCAGTCGGTTTATCAGGCACTTGACGATCTGCTAAAGTCCGACATCCACGCGTTGCGAATAAACGCACTGGCGCCCGACGAGAAGTAATTCCAGGGCGCGCACTTCCCGAATTCCCCACTTACAGGATCAATCGATGAGGACTATCTCAATGTCCGGCATGAACGGGCTCAAGCGGCTATCGATCGCCGGCGGCATCATACTGATGTCTTTTCAACTACCGGCGCAGGCTGAAACCATCACAACGGTGAACGGACTGCCCATCGACAGTACAGTCTTTGACTTCTACGCTGTGAGCCGAACCCAGCGTTCTGCTGACCAGCTTTCGCCGGATGAGCGCGACACGCTCCTCACCGAGCTGAAAGACGTTTACATTCTCGCCAGCCAGAGCGCTGCTGATGCCGTTCGCAACGATCCGCAGATTCAGGCGCAGCTCGAACTGCAAAAGACCAGCTTGATCGCCCAGACTGTCGCCACGCAGTTCATCTCCGGCATCACAATCTCCGATGAGGAGATTCAGGCGGAGTACGACGAGCAGACGGCGCTTGCTCCGGGACAGCAGTACAAAGCGCGGCACATCCTCGTTGAGACTCAGGGTGAAGCAACGGCGATCATCGAGGAACTCAATGGAGGCGCCGATTTCGAGACTTTGGCAAGAGAACGCTCAACAGGGCCTTCGGGGCCGAACGGCGGCGATCTCGGCTGGTTCTCGCCGGATCAGATGGTGGCACCTTTTAGCGCTGCCGTGCAGGCGATGGAAGACGGCGCGTATTCCTCCGAGCCGGTGCAAACTGATTTCGGCTGGCACGTGATCCTTCGAGAAGAGTCACGCGCCTCAGTACCGCCGCCGCTGGATAGCGTGCGTGAGACTGTGCGACAGGCGATTCAACAGCGACGGTTTCAGGCCTACCTGGAAGAGATTCGGGGAACGGCTACGGAGTAAGTCAAGCCGCTTTTCCAGTTATTTTGATTAAGTAAAAAGGGCGCCATTGGCGCCCTTTTTTTAGATGCTGAGATTCTGTGAGTTGCTTCACAGCAAGCCGAATGAGGCTTACCTATAGTTTCTCGCGAGTCGCCTCTAATCGCTCAGGGGCGTCTCCTCCAACCCTCGCATCTCCTTCAATGTTGATACGAGACCTAAAAGTCGGCAGGGATGCCGACTTTTTTTTGTCCGGCAAAACCGACGTTATCGTGGCTCGGACACCAACACCCCAAGCTCGGGATAGTTGCGTCCGCTGACCGTGTATTCCTGACCCACCGTCGGAATTTCTCCATTGGCCATCTGCCCGGTGAAGTCGACAGTTACGCCACTGACCACTGCCATTCCCAGTGTCGGATCCACTTCATCAACAGTGCCGCGGAGGAAGTCAGAAACGCCTGGCGCGGCTCCACTCCCTGCGACGTTGACGATGGAAGTATCGACGTAACCGCCCGTGTCCTGATCTATGCCGCCGTACACGGCGATCGTTGCACCAGGTGCCAGACCTGCAAAGTCGGAACCGCTACCGAGCACTGTCTGGCCAAGCACGACCAGGAATCCGTCAGTCACGTAATCGATTGTTCCAACGACCAGAAGGTCTGAGCCTGAGATACTGGCCCGATCGCTACCGCTAATGCTGTAACGGTCACTGCCATTGATGCTGCGACGGTCGCTACCGTTTATGCTGTATCGGTCACTCCCGTTGATACTGCGGCGGTCGCTCCCATTGATGCTGCGGCGGTCGCTACCATTAATGCTCAGCCTGTCACTGCCGTTGATACTAAACCGGTCACTTCCGTTAATGCTGCGGCGGTCGCTCCCATTGATACTGCGACGGTCGCTTCCGTTAATGCTACGGCGGTCGCTCCCGTTAATACTCAGCCGGTCGCTACCGTTAATACTGAACCGGTCACTCCCATTAATGCTGCGTCGATCGCTCCCGTTAATGCTGCGACGATCGCTTCCGTTGATGCTCAGCCGATCGCTACCGCTGATGCTGTAGCGGTCACTGCCGTTGATACTCAGGCGGTCACTGCCGCTGATGCTGAGCCGGTCGCTACCATTGATGCTCAAGCGATCACTACCGTTAATACTGATTCGGTCGCTGCCATTGATACTCAGGCGATCACTTCCATTGATGCTGAACCGGTCGCTGCCGTTGATACTCAACCGGTCGCTACCACTAATGCTCAGGATTCCCGAGTCATAAAAGGCAGCACTTGCGCTTCCCAACACAAGCATCGTCGCCGCTCCAGCAACCGTCGCAAGGAATACGCGACGGGCCCGCCTTACTTCGCTCATCTTCTTCTCCAACGCTAAACCGTTTACACGATTCAAACTTGGGCGTTCTTATTGTTGTTGCCCGTCCCAGGACTAGTTGTCAGTTGACTCGTTCCGAACCAGATCTTCGTCAATCAACAATTCCTTGAATGTTCTGTCGTCCAAGTCGTCGCCCATGTAGTGATAGATACCCAGACCAGTTTTGATTACCGAAGCACTTTCTTCTTCTGTGGGTTTCGGCAACTTCGTTAGCCAGTTATCAATTTCTTCCAGCAACGATTGGCAGCGATCACGCAAATACGCATCGAACTTTGGCAAGTCTTGGGTGCGAATTCCGTCATCTGCTACGACCATCCTTTCGAAACGCCCTTTCCCCGGAGCGCTTTTTGTCATGTTGAAGTCGATGGTGTTTATAAAATTCTTGATTACCCCACCGACCCTTTCGAAGTTGTGTACACCTTGCGCCTCTGGGATGTAGTCCCTTCTAAGCACGCGATACCAACTTCCTTCTGTTTCCAGCACCGCTCCAACCCTCACGAGCTCGTCGAGAATTGATCTTGGAGACATGTCTCCGCTGTGCTTCTTGACCAAACCAGCAAACGTGACATCAGCCGGATTGCCCGATTCGTACTGCAGTTCAAGAGGCATTCCGTATGGGCCGATAAACTCAGGATCTGTATGCCACCCGACCAACACGCGTCCGAGACGGTTGTAACTGGTCTTGAGTTCGTATCGCTCCTTTACTGCCTCATCGATGACTCGCTTGACCTCCTTTCTAGTGAGGCCGGTGATCACCGCAATTCGAGTTCTGGTTGCTCGTTTACCTACTACTTTGAAGTCGCGAATAGCCGTTTCGACATAGACCGCCTTGGCGACCTCCGCGAACTCCGCATAAGAAATTCCATGCCTTAACAAGATCCGTACAAGCGGACTCATCAAGACCCGAAAAGCCGCCAAAAGCGTCTGTTTTAGGGAATCTGACATTGTTCGACATAATAGACATTATCGGGAATTTATTCCCGAACTACGTCACAGTCAACTTTAAGTTAAACGCTTGTTTTTCATAAGACTCATCAATCTCCCAGCAAGTTATCTGGGACACTTAATAAACTGGATAAAGACTGACGCCGCGGACGAAAAATGGCGCAGCGACACCGGCCTCGGATCGGCAGATATCACGGGAAAACAGGCGGTTAACGAAATAACCTAGAGCAGGTCTTTATGAGAACGATTATCAATGCCGAGAAATCGCTGCGGCAACCACTTGCGGGTGCCATTGATCGCACAAGAAATCGACCGGATTGGTCTATCTTTTGGAAGAGAAAACTTGCCTGGTAATGCGCTGCAAAGAAGTCGTGTCTTGCTCGGACAGACTAGGGGCGGCTCTATTGAAGCAACGCGCCTGAAGAAACAGCCTAGGAGCAAATCTCCTAAGGCACCTTAGGATTCGAAGTAATAAACACCGATTCCTATGGTTGCTGGCTCTGCTCTTTCAGGATCAGAGGAATGAAGAGTCTCGTACGCTGAATATAGGTCGTCAATCGCCTCGGTGAACTCTTCAAGGCGATCGTAGCTTATCCGTCGCAATCGTCCGACATCTTCATGACGAACCGAATCTGTCGAGACAGTGCGCTGAAGCCAGAGATTGCCGTGATCTGCCGCTTCGAGATTATGAGCGATAGCCGAGGCGAGAGGCGCTATTCCTCTCGTAAGGCCCGTAATAAGGACCTGGTCATTCCCCTTCGCTGTTGCGTACCGTTTCAGCGGAACCAGTGTGCCATCATCCAGCTCTTCAATCGCCGAAATGCGCTTTAACTCGGTACGCATAGCCCCGGGCGGAATGTCCCCTCCTGCGCGCTTTACGATGTCGGTGAAGGAAGGATTGCCTTCGTCAAACGGAAGCGATCTGGGTTTCCCTTCGGCATCAACAAACTCTGGATCGGAGAACCATGTATGAAGCACTACTGCTAACGGAGTCGACTTCGCGACGGCGACTTCCGTTCCATCTTCGATCTTGTCTCTGAGCCGGCGAACTTCTTTTCTAGTCAGCCCTGTCATGACTGCGACGCGAGAGATATTAGTCGGGCGTCCCCGCAACCCGTAGTCTGAGGTTGCTACATCAACAAAAGCAGTTTTGGAAATCTCATTGAATTCTCGATATCCAATTCCGTTCCGGAGCAACGCCTTCGCGATCGGTCGGAGAGCAACCAGCAAAGCATTTAAGATCTGGGTCTGGATACGATCTTGCATGGCCGCGCAATATAGGAATCTACATATGGTCGGTCAATAAAAATGGTCGAGTGGGAAAAATGGCCCAAGTATCCGGTCAGTATCGATGCCAGGTCCAGATGGGAATCCTCGTGTACGGGCAGGATTTAGGACTTGATTTTTAAGGAGAAACCCGGACCGTAAGAGACGCGAACCGCGGACAATTCACTGCTTCAACAGTGACTGCAGACCCTCTTCGTCGAGAACCCTTACATCGAGGCTCTGCGCTTTTGTTAGTTTTGAACCAGCTTTGTCTCCGGCGACGACGAAGTCTGTCCGTTTCGACACACTTGTGGTCACCTTCCCGCCCTGCGCTTGAATGAGGGCTTTGGCTTCATCCCGAGTCATCGTTGGCAGTGTTCCCGTTAGCACGAACGTCTTACCGGTCAGCGGGCCTTCGGCGGGAGTGGACTGTGGCTCCTTTTCTTCCCAGACAACACCAGCGTCGATCAATCGCTGAATCACGTCTCGATTGTGGGGTTCATCGAAGAACGCGCGAATCCTAGAAGCGACGATTGGACCAACGTCGGGCACGGCCTCCAGCGCCTCCAGATCGGCACTCATGATTGCTTCCAGCTTACCGAAGTAATCCACGAGCGAGAGCGCTGTCGCCTCTCCAACTTCCCTGATTCCCAACCCGAACAAGAAACGCTGCAGGGTGGTCGACTTGCTTCGATCGATCGACTCGACCAGGTTCGCAGCAGATTTCTCGCCGAGCCGATCCATCTCGGCCAGTTCGGCTTGGGTTAGCGTGTAGATATCGGCGGGCGTTTTGATCCTGTCAATCTCGACTAACTGAGCAATCACCTTGGCGCCGAGTCCCTCGATATCCATAGCCTTGCGCGATACAAAATGCTTTAGCGCTTCCGAACGCTGTGCGGCACAGAAAAGACCACCGGTGCATCGAGCGACGGCTTCTTCTTCGATACGGACGACGGACGAACCACAGATTGGACAGTCTTCCGGCAAGGATACGGGCCGCGTTCCTTTCGGGCGCTTACTGGCAACAACCTGCACAACCTCAGGTATCACGTCGCCCGCACGCCGAATGATCACGGTGTCGCCAACCCGAACATCCTTGCGATGCAGCTCGTCGATGTTATGCAGCGTTGCGTTGCTGACCGTTACACCGCCGACAAACACAGGCTGCAGACGAGCGACGGGCGTCAACGCACCTGTCCTCCCTACCTGAAACTCGACGTTCTCGACGACCGTCATCTCCTCCTGGGCGGGAAACTTGTGAGCAATAGCCCAGCGCGGAGCCCGCGAAACAAAGCCCAAATCGCGCTGAAGCTCTAAACTATTGACCTTGTAGACGACACCATCAATGTCGTAGGGCAAAGCCGCACGGCGCGCGCCGATATCGGCGTAGTAGCTCAAGCATCCGTCGCTACCCTGAACCACCCGGCGTTCCGGCGAAACTTTGAGGCCCCACGACTGCAGCGCATCCAGCACCTCACTGTGGTTTCCCGGAAGCTCTCCGCCATCAGAACGGCCGACGGAGTACGCATACATGTCCAAAGGACGCTCTGCGGTCAATCGCGGGTCAAGCTGCCTCAGGCTCCCTGCAGCGGCATTTCGTGGATTGACAAAGGTCTTCTCACCCTTCTTGCGCGCAGCTTCGTTAAACGCCTCAAAGCCGGCCTTGGGCATAAAGATTTCGCCCCTGACCTCGAGAACAGCGGGATACCCGTCCCCAAGCAAACGTAAGGGGACTGATTCGATCGTGCGCACGTTGTGTGTGATGTCTTCGCCGCGTGTACCGTCGCCCCGCGTCGCGGCACGGCTCAGGATGCCGTTCTCGTACACAAGGCTCACAGCAGCGCCGTCGAGCTTGGGCTCAGCGACGAACTCGACGAGCTCATCGTTGGAAAGGTCAAGCCGGGTGAGAACCCGTCGAGCGAAGTCCTCAACTTCTTGTTCACTGAATGCGTTGTCGAGCGAGAGCATCGGCATGCTGTGCTCGACCGTCGCGAACGCACTGATGGGCTCCGCGCCGACTCGCTGCGTTGGTGAGTCGCTCGTAATCAGGTGGGGGTGACTGGCTTCGAGATCCTGAAGTTCACGCATCAACCGATCGTACTCGACGTCCGGAATCTCGGGCGCATCGAGCGCGTGGTAGAGGTGGTTATGGTGCCGAATCTGCTGCCGCAGCTGCTCGATCCGAGCCGCGTCTTCTTCGCTGTGGTGTGCCTTGGTCAACGATCAGGCAATCCTGTTTTCCAGCTGATACTGGATGATCTCCTCACGCAAGTACCGTTCGCGCTGGATACTGAGAGTACTGCCTGATTCATCCAGCAGCTCCGCTCCAAGCGACTGCGTTAACGTGCGGGACGCAGCCATCATCTGATCAAATGCCTCTGCGCCGTCGACAGGGCCGGGAAGCACCATGAACAGGCTGATCCCGGGGATCTTCTGTTCCTTGATGTTCTCGAGCTCAAAGCTGCCGGGTTCGACGAGACTCGCCGCACTGAACACAACCCGGTCTTCGTCGTTGCCGTCGTACCGATGGAAGATTCCGAATCGGCCGTGACGCATGCCGATGCCCCGGAGGCTAAGGACAAGTTCGTCACCCGCAAACGGACTCTTGTCATCTGCCACGATCCGTACCGTGACGATCTTCTGCTCAGCGACAGCGACAGGCTCGCTGGAAGCGTCCTCGCCCGCCTCCTCGACGGGCGCGTCATCAGGCGCAGCTTCGCCTTGCTCTGATTCGCCCGCACCAAAGGACGGCTCTACGCGGAAGTCAGCGCTGCCGGCTGTCGGTGCAGGTTGTGTATCAGGAGTGTCTTTAGTCTGGGACTTTCGGCGCCCGAACAGAATGACGCCAATGACGACCAGGACACCACTTACCAGCAGTACCCAGCGAAGATCGTCCATGTGAATACCGCCCTTGTTCCGTCCTAGCTTGCAGCCAAGCGGACTGCTTCGTCCAGATCAACCGAAACGAGGCGTGACACACCAGGCTCTTGCATGGTTACACCGGTCAGCTGCCGGGAAAGCTCCATGGTCACCTTGTTATGGGTGATGAACACAAACTGCACTCGATCCGACATCTCTCGAACGATATCGCAAAAGCGTACGACGTTCGCGTCGTCAAGCGGCGCGTCAACCTCGTCGAGCATGCAGAACGGCGCGGGATTAAGTTCGAAAATCGCAAACACAAGCGCCACTGCCGTCAACGCTTTTTCACCGCCCGACAACAGATGAATGGTGCTGTTTCGTTTGCCGGGCGGACGGGCCATTACCGTAATACCTGTCGACAACAGATCGTCACCGGTCAGCTCCAGATACGCATGGCCGCCACCGAACAGTTTCGGGAACAGCCGCTGGAACCCGGCGTTTACGTTGTCATACGTTTCGCGGAAGCGACTGCGCGTCTCACGATCGATCTTCCGGATTGCAGATTCCAGAGTCGACAGCGCATCGTTGAGGTCCGCCAGTTGCGAATCCAGATATTCCTTACGCTCAGACTGCTCTTTGAACTCATCGATGGCGGCGAGGTTTATCGGCCCCAGCCGGTCGATGCGCTTTCGGAGCTTCTCAACCTTCTCATCCCACGATTCGATCGTGGCTTCGGCGTCGAGGCCCTCGAGTAACGTTGCAAGCTCAAAGTCCGTCGCCGCAAACTGCTCGGCGATGCCCTCACGTCGCACACCCAGTTCCCGGACGGCAAGATTCGCGTCGTTGACGCCGGAACGCGCGCTTTCTGCAGCCTGATCGATATCAAGACGCGCCTGGTCAAGATCGCGAAGCTGTGACTCGATCTCTTCGACAAGCCGGCGAGCAGACGCGAGCTCAGTCTCTACCTCGACTCTCGCGGCAAGTTGTTCTTCCAGCTGTTCCTTCTTTTCAGCCAACGGGGCTTCGCCACCGTCGAGCTGCGAGCGAATCTCCTGTTGCCGTCTGCTGTACTGTTCGAACTGCTGACGCATTCGCTGCAGGTTGTGGGCCGCGGACTCCTTGCTCGTGCGCCGACTCTCAAATTTGATGGCCATCGCCTGAGCGGCTTCGCGGTCCTGGGAGGCACGATCGCGGACGCGGCCGAGCTCGCCACGTAACTCTTCACGCTGCCCTTCGAGCTCCGAACGGCGGCTGGCGAGTGCCTGCAACTGCGCTCCGGCCTGCTCGATTCTCGACCGAGACGTTCCCAGCTGCTCGTCGGCGGACGACCGCTCGGAATCGATGTCCCGGTTTTCCGCGTCAATTGCCGCGCGGCGTGTTTCGAGCTGTTCGACCTGGTACCGGGCGGTATCAAGATTCGAACGAACGTCGGCGTGTTCCTTGACGACCTCTGCCGCATCGCGCTGCAGCTTCTCTCGCCGCTCCTCGAGCTGATTCAGCCGAGTACGGCCATCTTTCTGCAGCTTCTTTGCACTTTCCGTTCGCGCCCGCTGCTCACGCAGTGTCTCGCGTAACCGTCGCAATTCGTGTTCCCGACTCAACACGCTGCTGGAGTTTTCCGTCTCGCGCTTTACGCGGAGCCAGTTCTCGCCCAGCCAAACGGCATCCGACGTAATCACTGAGCCGACACCGCCCAATTGCGAACGAATCGTCATTGCGGCGTCAATCGAATTCGCTATGCGAACCTCGGAGAGGATATCGATGACGGCCGGCGGTGCGTTCTGCACTTTGGCAGCGAGCGTCGACTGGTTGACTTGCGGCATTACCTCACTGCCGGCTTGCTCGACGAGAGTCAGCTCCCCGGATTCGAGGTTGCGCAGGCTCGCAACGGCGTCCGTAACGTCGTTGACGCACACAGCCTGGAGGTAGTCGCCAAGCACAGTCTCAACGGCACGCTCCCAACCCGCGTCGACTTCCAGCGCCTGGGCGATCCGCGTCGCACCCTCCATGCCAGAGGAATCAAGCCAAGACTGAATGCTCTCGTTGCCCTCTCCGAGGGCAGCCTTCTGTACGGCGTCGAGCGACGCGAACTGACTCTCGGTTTCACGCAGCGCCGTCAGGCGCTCTTCAACCAGTCGCGAAAGCTTCACGTCCTGGTCACGAAGTTTCCGAATCTTGTCGCTGACATCCTCCAGCGCCCGATCGAACTCGGCGCGGGTTTGTTGCTTTCGCTGTTCTTCGTCAGTCAGTCGATCTACGTCGGCTTTCAGCGCCTCTGCGCTGCCGACATCCCCGCTGTCAGCCAGCTTTTTCTGACGTTCACCGAGGCTGTCTAGCCGCGACTGAATCTGCTCGACGCGTGTTGTTTCAACCTGCCGCGTCTGTTCGAGATTACTGATCTCGCGGTTGATCTCTTCCCACTGCTCCTGCCATTCGGCAAGCGCTTCCTCTGCTGCCGTCAGCGAGGTGTGTGAGCGCGATTCCTGTTGCTTCGCCTGCTCGAGGCCCGGGACCAGTTCGCTGAGCGACAGCTCCAGTTGAGCTATCTCGGACTCGTCCTTGTCGATGTGATCGGCAATGTCTTTTGCGGCAAGTTCGGCTTGTTCGAGGTCGGCGCGCTGCCGTTCACGCAATTCGTGTGCGTGCTCAATGGACTGCTCCAGACGGGCAATCTCCGAACCGGCCTTGTAGTAACGAGCCTGAACCTGGTTGAACGCGTCCTGCCTGTCCGTCTGCAAAGACCGCGCCTTCTCCACGCGTGCCTCGAGACTGCGTTGTTCAGCGATGACAGATTCCAGCAGCGTCTGCTTCTCGCCGAGCGCCGACTTTGCCGCGGCGATACCCTCGTCCAGATCTTTCAACTTCAGAGCCAAGAGCTCAGCCGAGAGCTGCCGTTCTTCGTTCTTCATTCGACCGTAGCGCTCGGCAACCTTTGCCTGCCGATCGAGGTGCTTGATCTGTTTCTCCACCTCGTCCAGCACATCCATCAAGCGATCGATGTTTTCCTTCGTGTGCTTGATCCGGTTCGACGTTTCGCGCCGCCGCTCCTTGTACTTCGAGATGCCCGCCGCTTCTTCGATAAAGACGCGCATCTCTTCAGGCTTCGCCTCGATCAGACGCGAGATCATGCCCTGCTCGATAATCGAATAGCTGCGAGGACCGAGCCCTGTGCCGAGGAAAACGCCGGTGATGTCCTTACGTCGGCAGCGCGTACCATTCAGGTAGTACGACGAAATCCCATCTCGGGAGACCTCCCGACGAATCGCAATCTCCGAATACTTGGCGTATTGCCCATCCAGTGTGGAATCCGAATTGTCGAAGTGCAGCTCTACGGAGGCCGCACCGATCGGCTTGCGCGCACTCGAGCCATTGAAGATGACGTCGGTGATTGAATCCCCGCGGAGGCGGCTGGCCGAACTCTCGCCCATCACCCAACGAACGGCGTCAATTACGTTTGATTTGCCACAGCCGTTAGGGCCGACAACGCCAACCAGGTTGCTCGGAAAGGGGATAGTGGTGGGATCCACAAAGGACTTGAATCCAGCAAGCTTGATTTTGCTGAGCCGCATCGGTTCCAGGGGTTCGTTCGCCAGCGAAGACGCCAAGTGTAAAGGAATTCCGGTGGCAAAAGCGAACGGCGCAGGCGGCCCTCACAGGGGGGTGTCCCGCGACTCCGGGCAGCCCCGGTGGCAGTGGTTTTTCCCTGAAAAATAGCGGCCTGTACACGCTTCCATGTCCGCGGCAGGCATGTATAATGCCCGCCTTTTCTGGGACCGGCAGGAGTCACGGATGCCCGCAAAAAAGGCTGCGAGCAAGAAGCGCAAGAAGTCGACAACCGCACGCAAGAAACCGGCAGCGAAGAAGGCTGCGGCGAGCAAGAAAAAGGCTCAGCGGAAGAAGACCGTAGCCCGCAAAAAAGCGGCAACCCGAAAACCTGCCAAAAAGAAAGTCTCGAAAAAGAAGGTCGCTAAGAAAAAGGTAGCGAAAAAGAAGGCCGCAAAGAAAGTCGCGAAGAAGAAGGTCGCGAAGAAAGCTGCGGCAAAAAGGGTCGCGAAGAAAGCTGCGGCAAAAAGGGTCGCGAAGAAAGCTGCGGCAAAAAGGGTCGCGAAGAAAGTCGCGAAAAAGAAGGTTTCCAAGAAAAAGGTGTCGAAGAAAACTGTGGCCAGGAAGGCAACCAAGAAAGTCGCCAAGAAGGTGGCGAAAAAGCGGAAAGTTTCCAGCAAGAAGGTCGCAGCCAAGAAGCCGGCTGCTCGCAGGACGACACCCGCGAAGAAAACTCCGGCGCGCAAGAAGGCGCCTGCCCGGCCCCGCGGCGACATTCTCTCGGGACCGATTCACGGGATTGCACCGTACCAGGCAAAGCGCGGCGAAGAGTACATGAGCCCGGAGCAGCTCGAGCACTTCGAGGCCATTCTGAAGGCCTGGAAGCATGAGCTGATGAACGAGGTAGATCGCACCGTTCACCACATGCAGGACGAGGCCGCCAACTTTCCGGATCCGAGCGATCGGGCTACCCAGGAATCCGAGTTCGGCCTGGAACTGCGCACCCGCGACCGGGAGCGCAAACTGCTCAGGAAGATCAATTCAGCGTTGACGCGCATCGAAGACGGTTCGTACGGCTACTGCGAAGAAACCGGCGAAGAGATTGGTCTGAAGCGGCTCGAAGCACGCCCCGTTGCAACGCTCTGCCTGGAAGCGCAGGAACGCCGTGAGATGGCAGAGCGCCAATACCGCGACCGGGATGACCGATACCGGTAAGTCGATTGGCCAGCTCGCTGGTCACCGTTTGATCGCCGCGCATGTCGGCATCTGAAGAGGCCCCGTACATCGGCCGATTCGCCCCCTCTCCCACCGGGCCCCTGCACTTTGGATCCTTGATGGCCGCCGTGGCCAGCTATCTGGACGCACGCGTCAACGGTGGCCGGTGGCTTGTTCGCGTCGAAGACATCGACCCGCCAAGGTCACAGGCAGGCGCAGATACAGAGATCCTGCGAATACTGGAGGCGTATCGGTTCGAATGGGACGGACCGGTGATCTATCAGAGTACGTCGGCTGACGAACATCTTGACGCGCTGCACACGCTCGAACGAGCAGGCCTTACGTACCGTTGCGACTGCTCGCGCCGAGACCTGGTCGATGCACCCCAGAGCTCGCTCGGCGCAATCTATCCCGGCACCTGCCGAACCCGAAACGTAGAGGGCGATGCCGCGATTCGGGTCAGGACACGGAATGACGTTATCCAGTTCGACGATCGCCTGCAGGGTCTGGTGCAGCAGCGCCTGGAGTCGGAGTCGGGAGACTTCATCATCTTGCGGCGTGACGGCCTGATTGCCTATCAACTTGCGGTCGTCGTCGATGACTGGCTGCAGTCGGTCACGCACATCGTGCGCGGCATAGATCTGATGGACTCAACCCCGCGGCAGATACATCTGCAAGGCTGTCTGGGCGCCCCCGTCCCTTCTTATGCGCATATTCCGGTCGCAATCCATGCGGACGGCGCCAAGCTCAGCAAGGCTACCGGCGCCGCGCCAATTTCTGGAGAGACCGCAGAACAAACGCTCGTGGCGGCGCTTTCGGCGCTGCAGCAACAGCCGCCCGACGATCTGGCAACCTGCGGGCTCGACGCCGTCTGGTCATGGGCACAGGAGAACTGGGCCATAGAACGCATGATCGGATTGCAGAATATTGCAGTGCAGCACTACTGCTAGCCGCGGAATTCCGCTATCGTTCCCGGCCATTGGGGCAGCAGGGCGCGAGGAATGAGCAATCGGCTCGTTCGGCGCAAAATCATGGCGCTATGAGTACACCGCGCGTTATCAAGAAGTATCCGAACAGAAGACTCTACGACACCGAAGAGAGTCGCTACATCACTCTGTCGGATATTCGCGACCTTGTGCTGAACAAGGTCGAATTCACGGTCATTGACAAGAAAAGTGGTGCCGACATCACGCGAAGCATCCTGCTACAGGTTATCGCCGAGCAGGAGCAGCAGGGTGAGGCAATCATGACCGAAGACTTTCTCTCGCAGGTCATACGCTCTTACGGCAAGGTCATGCCGGGATTCATGGCCCGTTACCTGGAACAAAGCATGCGTTTGTTCATGACCCAGCAACAAACAATCCGCGGCCAGGTGAAACGCGTGGTTGGCATCGATCCGGTCGAGGCCGTCGCGGACGTCGCCCAAAAGAACTTCAACCGCTGGCGATCCCTGCAGGACGAGGTGTACCGGCGCTTTGCCAGTCCTTCCTCGGACAGCGACGAATCGGCTAACAAGCGTGGCGGCAGTTCCAAAAACTGACACACGTCCGCCGACGGCAGGGAGCCACGCTTGACCTCCACGCAACATCCGAACGCCAATGCATCGGACACCCCGGTCGTCGGGGGCGGAAAGGTCCTGGAAAGCCCTTTTCGACCAGCGCGCTGGCTTGCCAATGCTCATCTGCAGACCATGTTCCCGTCGCTGCCCTGGCCGGTTGGCCCGCGGCCGAAACTCACCCGGGAATTGCTCGACCTGCCGGACGGCGACGTCACCGTGGTCGACAAATTAACGGCGACCGAGGACCCGGACGCACCGCTCCTCGTGTTGCTGCACGGTCTCGAAAGCTCGTCGGAATCCAGCTATGCCAGACACCTCCTGGAGGCTGCTGCCGCTGCCGGCTGGAACTCGGCCGTATTGCACTTTCGGGACTGCGGCGACTATCGAAACCGCCTGCCACGCCGATACCACGCCGGGGAAACCAACGACTTGCGCTTCTACCTGTCGAAGCTGCGCACCGATGGCTTTGACGGTCCGCTCGTCACAGTGGGCTACTCACTGGGCGGCAACGTCTTGCTCAAATACCTCGGTGAGGATGGCCCCAATGCACCGGTCGAAGCGGCTGCCGCGATCTGCGTCCCCCTGAACCTGCACCAATGTGCTGACGCACTTTCAATCGGTTTTTCAAAAGTTTATCAACGACATTTATTAAAACGCATGAAAGAAGCGGTGCGCCGAAAGTTTGACCCTCACACGGCCGCGTTCGACTGGTATCGCGCGATGCGTGCCACCAGCTTCAGTGAGTTCGACGACGCCGTTACGGCGCCGCTGCACGGCTTTTCCGGGAAAGACGAATACTACGACCGCTGCAGTTCAATCGGTTTTCTGCAGTCGATCGACCGCCCCACCCTCATTATCAATGCGCGGGACGATCCCTTCATGCTGCCCGAGATGCTGCCTGGCCCAGAGGCACTCGCGCCATCCGTCACGCTCGAAATCAGCCAACATGGCGGCCATGTCGGCTTCATTAGTGGCGGCACGCCCTGGCGTCCAACCTATTATCTGCCGCAGCGAATCGTCCAGTTTCTGACTCCCTACACCGAGTTTCCCGAGACTGAGCATCACGCCCTGCCCGGCATGTGATCACTCCCGACGCGGCTCTTGCGCGCCGTCGCAGCCCGACCGTGAGATTCTGTCAAATCCCGAACCGGCAGTACTGGTCTCGCAATGCCCGGAATTCCGGTAGGGAGTAATTTTGCTACCCTTGAGGTCAGAACCAGAATGAGAAGCAGCGACCAGCAAAGCCCCAGCGAGGCAGGCTGAGTCGGGAAGGAGCGAGATATGGAAACTGCCTGGATCCAGGTTTTCGTGCTCATGATGAGCGAGTGCATTGCGCCGTCCGGAAAGACGGTGTGTCAGCAGCAGGAATACACTATCGAATTCGCCAGCAAGGCAGCGTGCGAGCTGGCTCGTGAGCAAATGGTCACGTTAAAGGAGCTCACCAGCAACATCATAGTGGACCGTGAACGAACCCGCTGCATTGCGTCGGCGAAAGAGACGCAGGTGTATGCATCGGTCGAAGACGCAAGCTCCGCACTGCAGGCTCAGGGCGACTGGGCACCGCCGGAAACCGCAGCCAAGGTCGATAATCCTGCCGAGAAAGCCCACAAGGAGCGCCTGGCGAGTCTTCCTACCTGCGAGGACGCTCGCGGCCGCGCGCCGTGCAAGATTGGCGAGATCATCATTGAGGGCGATACCCAGCAAAGCGCGGAGGTCTGGCGACGCCAGAACTGACCCGGCATCGGGAATCAAAAAAACGCCGGTCGGGAAACTCCCGGCCGGCGTTTTTATTTTTTAGCGTCTAATCGACAGCGGATCAGGCGGCGTCGACCTCCTTCATGGAGAGACGCACCCGACCCTGTCGGTCAACTTCGAGAACCTTCACCTGTACCTCGTCGCCTTCAGCCAGCTTGTCGCTGACCTTCTCGACTCGCTCGTTCGAGATCTGCGAGATGTGTACCAGGCCGTCCTTGCCGGGCAGGATCGTAACGAAGGCGCCGAAGTCCATTAGTCGAGCAACCTTACCGGTATACACTCGCCCGACTTCGACATCTGCCGTAATCAGTTCGATGCGACGGCGGGCTTCCTTGCCGGAAGCCTGATCGATGGAGGCAACGCGTACCGTGCCGTCCTGATCGATGTCGATCGTTGCGCCGGTTTCTTCGGTCATCGCTCGAATAACGGCGCCGCCCTTGCCGATGACGTCACGGATCTTCTCCGGGTCGATCTTGAAGGACATAATCGTCGGTGCCCACTCGGACATTTCCTCACGCGGCGATTGAATGGCTTTGTTCATCTCGCCGAGGATGTGGAGGCGCGCGTCCTTGGCCTGAGCCAGAGCCTTTTCCATGATCTCGCGGGTAATGCCCTGGATCTTGATGTCCATTTGCAGCGCGGTAACACCGTCTTCGGTGCCGGCAACCTTGAAGTCCATATCACCCAGGTGATCTTCGTCACCGAGAATGTCCGTCAGTACAGCGAACTGATCGCCATCCTTGACGAGACCCATCGCAACGCCCGCGACCGGTG
>CAZMEA010000032.1:0-17509 GCA_964565135.1 uncultured Woeseiaceae bacterium | reverse complement strand
AAGTCGGCGAGCAGGTTGTCGACGAGGCTGCGCGCAGACACTCGCGACACGTTGATGATCGCGTGCCGTGTATTCAGACGCTCCGCTTCAAGGAGCGTGTCGATAACCTTTTCCATTTCCTCGACATCCAGACCCAGCCCCTGGAGATCCTTGTCGTTCGCCTGGGACAGTTCCAGACCGAGCTTCATGCGTGACAATGGCGTTCGCAATTCGTGACTGATACCGAACAGCAGCTGCCGCTTCGCATCGAGCATACGCTGCACGTCCTGGGCCATCTTGTTGATGTCATCGGCCAGATCGCCCAATTGGTCCTTGCGCACGTTGTCGATGCGAAAATCGAAGTTGCCGCGGCCGATCTGCGAGGCACCGTAGCGGATTGCCTGCACCGGTTTGAACAGCCAACGAACGGCAAGATAGGCCAAAAATACGAGGAGCAGCCCGAAGCCTATGATGATGGGCGTGAGCGACCGATCGACCGCCTGATCTCCGATCTTCGGCGACGAGACGATGATCGAGTAATCCCCCTGGGCGATCCGCAGAAAGCCGTGCGCATTCTGCGTCGCAAACTCGACGCCCTCGAGATTGCTCAACCAACCGCCGGCCGCGTCGCTGAAGATATCGCTGCTGCCGAACACGAGCTCATCGTCGCTCGGAAATGCGGGATCCGACGCCCAGTCCGTACCCGGACCGGATATGCGGATGTCGACCGGAACTGTCTGCGTGATGCGCAGCGCATTTTCGATCTGCGGAGGGTCACCGATGTCGCGGCGCACGTAATCGACATGCAGGGAGAGGTGCCCGCTCACCAACTCGCGCAGGTCGTCGGTGACGTAGACCCAGCGAATGCCCAGCACCGCGCCGTAGGCGAACAGCAACCCCATTACGAGGAAGATCGCCAGCAGTCGGAACGAGAGGGATCGCGCGAGGCGTCTAATCATTCGCCGCGGGACGGCCAACAAAGACGTAGCCGCGGCCCCAGACAGTCTGGATGAAGCGCGCCGGCTTTGCCGAATCGTTGAGCTTCTGGCGAACGCGGCTCACCATGATGTCAACGGAGCGCGTCAGGATCGCGGTATCGATGCCGCGAAGCTCAGAGAGAATTTCATCGCGGGACATCTTGTTGCCGGCGTTCTTCGCCAAGGTGGTCAACAGCTCATATTCCATCGACGTCAGCTCGACCGGCTCGCCGTCGACCGCGACAGTGCGCGCCTCGGTATCGATTTCGAGACCGTCGAAGGACAAGCGGGTCGAATCCTGACGCCCCCGACCGGCGGTGCGTCGCAGGATCGTTTGGATACGGGCAACCAGCTCCCGAGGCTCAAATGGCTTACCCAGGTAGTCATCGGCACCGAGTTCGAGACCGGAGACCCGATCAATCACATCGCCACGCGCCGTGAGCATGATGATCGGAATATCGTTGGTCTTGCGCACCTCGCGCATGATCTCAAAGCCGTCTTTCCCCGGCAGCATAACGTCCAGCAGGAGCAGATCGGGCTTACCCGCTTCGAGCTTCGCCATACCCGAC
Organism: uncultured Woeseiaceae bacterium; assembly: GCA_964565135.1. Taxonomy (GTDB): domain Bacteria; phylum Pseudomonadota; class Gammaproteobacteria; order Steroidobacterales; family Woeseiaceae; genus JBFGFX01. The sequence goes on along the minus strand of CAZMEA010000032.1, from coordinate 15,984 downwards.
TCGGCTTCGCCCGCACAGTCCAGGTCGATCCCATAGCGCTCCAGGAACGTCTTCAAAAGCTCCGAGTGGCGCTCGTCATCGTCAATGAGTAGTACTTTGATCATGGGCGGATCATACGCCTGTTGCCCGTTCCAGGCGCGCGCCGGATTCCCGGGTGTTACGAACAGATACAAAACGATACCCGCTGGAGACGAATTTCCGGCGTCGTTCGCCGAAACTGCGCCGCGCTAAGTTCATTCACCGAGGAAATCTCATGCTCAACCGCTATTCAGCAGCGTTTGCGGTCGCACTGGTTGCGATCGCCGGTTGCGATAGTTCAGGCAACAACTTCGGCACGGCTGACCGTCCGGATCCTGTGCCTGAAGTCCGCAACGCTCGCGTGCAGCTGCTGCACGCCTCTCCGGACGCTCCGGAAGTCAACATTACGGGCATCGGCTCCGGCACGCTCGGCCCGATCGACTACAAGTTCGGCTCGACGGCTCTGCCAGTACCCGAAGGTTCCTATCCCGACGTCGACGTCTTCGGCATTCTGCCGAGCGGCGACAACACGGCTGACCCCGTTCTCGAGCTTTCATTGAACCTCGAGCGCGACACGCTGTACACCGTCATCGCGACGGGTCGCGACCTTGATCTGTCCACGTCGATGGTCTTCGCACAGCCTGACACGACCGTTGGCCCCGGCCTTGCACGCCTTCGTGTTGCACACGCTGCACCGGCTGCGCCCGAAGTCAGCGTATTTCTGACGGCCCCGGGCGGCGCTCTTGATACGCCGGTCATCACGTTCGAAGCCGGCGAGTTCATGGACGCGCCCGCAGAAGTACCTGCTGGCATGTACCAGGTTCGCGTCACGCTGCCGTTCACGCCTCCCGCTGCACCGACCGTCGTCTACGACTCTGGTCCGTTCATGCTGGAAGAAGGCGCTGTCTGGACCGTAGCTGCGGTCGAGAACACGACCTCCGCTGACCCGCTCGAGATGGACGAGTCACCGATCAGCCTGATCATCATGGACACCGTCGGCTCCTCCGAGCTGATCGACCAGCGCAACCCGGAAGCTGAAGTGCGCGTCATCCACGCCTCTGCTGACACCCCTGCGGTCGACGTCGTCGTCAACGGCAACCTGATGATGCCGCTGGTACCCGGTCTGGAGTTCCCGGACTTCGCTCCGGCACCGCTCGGCTTCGTCGAGGTCCCTGAAGGCGAGTACGACATCGCCGTCACCGATTCCGGCACGCAGACGCTGTTCCCGATCGAGCTGGAAGATTTCGAACTGGCAGGCGGCGTCACCTATGACGTCATCGCGTTCGACGAGTTTGCCGCTCCGGTTCAGGGCACCGTGCTCACTGACGACTACCGTCGCATCCTGACGGCGGCCAAACTGCGTGCGTTCCACGCGTCGGTTGTCGCACAGGGCATCACCGGTGACGACGGCGTAGACATCTACGTACAGCCGGCCGGCACCGATCTGTCGACCGTCGACCCGGCCGTTGCAGGCGCTGTCCTCGGCGACAACACCGGCTTCCTGCAGGTACCGCCGGGCGACTACGTCATCACGATCACGGCCAACGGCGACACCATGCCGTTGATCCAGACGCCGGAAGTCACGCTGGCCGCCGAAGGCATCTACTCGGCCGTCGCACGCGATCCGGATCCGACCGTCGTCAACGACGTCCCGGGCCTGATCCTGCTGGACGACTTTAACGACTAACCGATTCTCCCCCGAGAAGTGCGCTTTGGGCGTCTGCTTCCCCCGAGCAAGCCCTATCCAAAAACAGCGCATCCCGGCCCCGCTTCCCCCGAGCGGGGCCGATTTTAGTCACCTTAAACCCCGCTCCTTCGAGCGGGGTTTTTTTTGAGCTCCGAAAATGGACTGGCTTCGCTGCGAATCGAACGCTGGTGAAGATTTGCCTATACTTTGTCGATTCCTCCGATATCACTGACCAGACAAGAGAACGCTATGCGACTTCGATCCACTCTCCCCGCGCTCGCTGTGCTTGCAATTACCGCGTGCGGCCCGGCCGCCGAAAGCCCCCAGACCGCACCTGCCCCAGCGGCGGATACGGGAGCCACAGCGACAGACAACGCGGCACGCGCACTGGAGATCGCGCAATCCTCCATCATCATTGACACTCACATTGACGTGCCCTACCGCATCGTCGACGAATGGGAAGACGTCACCCAGGCAACGGAAAGTGGTGAGTTCGACTATCCACGAGCGGTAGCCGGCGGCCTGAATGCACCGTTCATGTCAATCTATACACCCGCAAGCCTCGAGGCAGCAGGCACGTCGAAAGCCAAAGCGGAAGAACTGATCGATCTCGTTCTCCGTATCGTCGAAACAGCGCCGGAAAAATTTCAGGTTGCCCGGACGCCGGACGAGGTCGAAGAGCAGTTTGCACGCGGCATTATCTCCCTGCCCATGGGCATGGAGAACGGCTCACCGGTCGATCACGACATCGAGAACGTCAAATACTTCTTTGAACGCGGCATTCGCTACGTCACGCTGGCTCATTCGCTGTCGAACCAGCTTTCGGATTCGTCTTACGACGAGAACAAAGCGCACGGCGGCCTTAGCGACTTCGGCCGCGAGGTCGTCGCGGAGATGGTGCGTCTGGGCATGATGATCGACATCAGCCATGTGTCGGACGGTGCTTTCTACGATGTCATCGAGATGGTCGACGTACCCGTCATTGCATCGCATTCGTCCGCCAGGCACTTCACGCCGGGCTGGGAACGCAACATGGATGACGACATGATCAAGGCACTCGCGGAAAACGGCGGCGTCATACAGATCAACTTCGGCTCGGCATTTATCTCCCAGGAAGCACGCGACTACGGCAATCGACGCGGTGAGGCCTACCGCGCTTTCATCGAGGAAGCCGGCGTCGAAGCTAACGACGAACTGAACGCACAGTTCCGCGAACAGTTCGAAGCCGAGAACGGCCCTTATCCGTACGCCACCCTGGAGCAGACGCTGGATCACTTCGATCACGTTGTCGAGTTGACCGGGAGCGTCGATCACCTGGGCATTGGCTCTGACTACGATGGCGTCGGTGACAGTCTGCCAATCGGTCTCAAGGACGTATCGACGTACCCAAACCTGATCGAAGGCCTGCTCGATCGCGGCTATAGCGAAGAGGAGATCCGCAAGATCCTCGGCGGTAATCTGCTGCGTGTCTGGCGCGAGGTCGAGGCCGCTGCTGAATCCGGCACGTACGCCAACCTTTAGGCCATGACACCGGGTGACGGTTTCCGGGGCTCGGCGCGCCAGGTGGTCGCGCTATGCGCGGCGCTGCTTGTTGTTGCCTGCGGCGGTGCCGATCAGTATGACGTCATCATTCGCGGCGGGACTGTCTACGACGGGCTCGGATCGCCCGCCGAGTCAGCCGATGTGGCGATCAACGGGGACCGGATTGCTGCAATCGGCGATTTGTCCGGTGCCCGCGCCGAGACGGTGATCGATGCCACCGGCCTCGCCGTCGCGCCCGGCTTCATCAACATGCTGTCGTGGGCTACCCGTTCGCTGATCGAAGATGGTCGTGGCATGAGCGACATCAAGCAGGGCGTGACGCTCGAGATCATGGGCGAAGGCTCGTCGATGGGCCCGCTCAACGCGGACATGAAAGCCGAAGCCCTGGAGCGGCAGGGCGACATCCGCTTCGACATCGAGTGGACCACGCTGGATGAGTACCTCAGGTTTCTGGAAGCCAAGGGAGTCTCACCAAACGTGGCGTCCTACGTCGGCGCGACGACGATTCGCGTGCACGAAGTCGGCTATGAGGACCGTCCCCCCACCGCTAGCGAACTCGCGCGAATGCAGAATCTGGTGAGACAGGCAATGCGCGACGGTGCACTGGGTGTCGGTTCCTCGCTCATTTATGCACCCGCAACCTTTGCCAGCACTGATGAATTGATAGCGCTCGTCAGCGCCGCAGCTGAATACGGTGGCGCCTATATTTCGCACCTGCGGTCGGAAGGCAATCGTCTGGAAGAGGCGGTCCAGGAGATCATCAAGATCGCAAGCGTCACCGGCGCACCGGCCGAGATCTATCATCTGAAGGCATCGGGCCGCGGAAACTGGGACAAGCTGGACCGAGTCTTCCAGTTAATCGAGTCGGCCCGGGAAGCGGGCCTGAAGATTTCCGCCGACATGTACACCTACCGAGCCGGTTCAACGGGACTCGACGCGACGATGCCGCGCTGGGTACAGGAAGGCGGCCACGCCGCATGGGTGGAGCGACTGCAGGATCCGGAAATTCGGGAACGTGTCGCGGCAGAGATGCGGAGCCCCGACGTCGACTGGGAGAATTTCTTCGCTCAGGCAGGTCCGGAGGGCATTCTCCTGGCCGGGTTTCGAAACCCCGTTCTGCGGCCACTGATCGGCAAGACGCTGGCGGAGGTCGCCGAAGAACGCGGTACCGATCCGGCGATGACCGCGATGGACCTGGTTGTCGAGGATGACAGCCGCGTTGACGCGGTCTTCTTTCTGATGTCGGACGAAAACGTGCGCAAGAAGGTCGCGAAACCGTGGATCAGCTTCGGTTCGGACGCTGGCGCACTGGCCAGCGAGGGCGTGTTCCTGGAATCCAACCCTCACCCGCGCGCGTACGGCAATTTCGCACGGGTCCTCGGACGATTCGTCCGTGATGAGGCGCTGATTACGCTTGAAGAAGCGATTCGCCGCATGACATCACTGCCCGCCGGCAACGTCGGCATCCGCAATCGCGGCCGGCTGGTTACAGGCTATTTCGCAGACATCGCAATCTTCGACCCGGCAGAGATCGCGGACGCCGCGACGTTCGAATATCCACACCAGTACGCGCGCGGCATGGTCCACGTCCTGGTCAACGGTGAAACGGTCTTGAGCGATGGGCGCCATACAGGCGCGTTACCCGGACGCGTGGTTCGCGGCCCGGGATGGACGGGTTGGGACGACAACGACGTGTCGTCGGGACCCTGACGGATCGAAAAAACCGGTTGGGTCAGACCTGGATCTTGCCGGCTACGATCAGTGCAAGCGTCAATCCGATTGCGAGTACCGCTGCGGGTCCGGCAATCGTGCAAATCAAAATCACCGCGTCAGCCATGGCGCTCTCCTCCTGTGGCATCGAAGCCACCGATACAGTGCCAACATACTGCGCCGTTCCGGAACAGCCCGGAATGCGTAGTACTACCTAGCCAGCTACGGGATCAGAAGGAAAACGGGCGGCCGTCAGCGACATCATCGGGCAGGTACTGCGCCCGCAATGCCGCGTGACGCTGCGTCGGGAACTGTTCGAAGATCACTTTGCGCAGCAGGTTCGCTTCGACCAGCACTTTGTCTCCGGCGATCTTCAGCAGTGCGTCTGCATCGCTCAGCGCTCCCCTGGCGGCCTCTATGTCGACAGGTTTGACGCTGTCAGCCCTGGCCATGAGAGCCTCGAGCTTTCGGCGACACTTGTCACTCCGCCGTTCCGCGTCGGCCTGTGCAGCAATAGCCGCACGGTGTTCGCGTACCCGTGCACGCAACTGCCCTGTCGACGATTGCTCGAACAGGCGCTGGATAATCACCGCCGTCACGAGGACCGCGATCGCCAGCGCGACCACCAGGGCCCAGTTCTGCTGGAGAATCTCCACACTCATTGTGTCACCGTAGCAAGCGCACCACCGTCCGGGCTGCGGCAGCGGTCACATCCCGTGATCCTGTCTCGACAGTACCGAAGGCGGTCCGTAGCATCCTGACCCTGACCCAGCAAAAGGTTTCGCATTCTATGCCTCGCTTCGCCATTCTTGCCGCACTCGGAACTCTTGTTGCAGCCCCGTGCATTGCCCAGGACCAGAGCAGCGACTACACCGCTGATTACCAACAGACTGCACTGACCATCTACCGCGACTCGATCGCGATGCGCACAGCCGCCGGACACGGTCAGGTGCCGACCATGGCGCATTACCTGGCCGACCGGTTCCGCGACGCCGGATTCCCGGACGAGGATATTCACGTCCTCCCCTACAAGGTGCCATCCGGCGAGGAAACCGCGTCACTGGTCGTCCGCTACCGAAGTGACAACCCGTCGGGCAAGGCACCGATCCTGCTCACCGCGCACATGGACGTTGTCGACGCGTTGCGCAAAGACTGGGAACGCGATCCGTTCACGCTGATCGAGGAAGACGGTTACTTCTTCGGACGCGGCACTTCAGACGACAAGCTGGGCACCACGACCCTGACAGCAACCTTTATTCGCCTCATGAGTGAGGGTTTTCGGCCCACGCGAGACTTGATCATCGCGTTCACGGGCGATGAAGAAACGACGATGCTGACCATTCGTAACCTGCTATCGACGCACCGTGAACTGGTCGATGCCGAGTTCGCACTCAACGCGGACTCCGGAGGCGGCGCCCTGGCGACGGACTTCTCGCCCCTTGCCTACCAGGTACAGGCGGCCGAGAAGACGTACGCCGACGTCATCCTGACGGTTCGGAACCCGGGCGGCCACAGCAGCCGGCCGCGTGAAAAGAACGCCATCTACGACCTGGCAGCAGCTCTGCAACGTATCCAGGCGTACCAGTTTCCCGTACAGCAAAATGACATTACTCAGCGCTACTTCGAGATGCGCGCAGCGCAGGAGAGCGGCGAGCTGGGTGCCGCCATGGCGGCCTTTGCGAAAGACCCGAACGACGAAGAGGCGGCCGCCGTGCTGGCATCATCGCCGAGCCAGGTCGGCATCACGAGGACGACGTGCGTGGCGACGATGCTCCAGGCCGGACATGCGGAAAATGCGCTCCCGCAGAGCGCAAGCGCAAACGTCAACTGTCGTGTGTTCCCCGGGACGAGTATCGATGAGGTCGTCGGCACGCTGCGCGACGTCGTCGCGAACGAGGAAGTCGAGATACGCGTGAAGGGCTTTCCACGATCGGCCCCGGCTTCACCGCTGCGGGAAGACGTCATGGCGGCAATACGCGGCGCGGTCGAGGCCGAGTTTCCGGACCTGCCGATAATTCCGTACATGACGACGGGCGCCACGGATGGACGCGAGATGCGCGCCGCCGGCATCCCGACCTACGGTACGACCGGGTTATTCAGTCGGTCCGAAGACAGCTTTGCCCACGGGCTGAACGAACGCGTGCTCGTGCGTTCATTCTATGCAGCGATCGAACACTGGACCCGGGTGTTGAAGGAACTCGCCGGTCCCCAATGACACTCACCGGGAGCCGGTCAGTCGCCGGCTGGCCAGTCCTTGTCGAACGGAAACGGACGCTCCTCAGTGACGTAGCAGAGGAAGTCCACGATCTCTGCGGTGTACACCGCCAGCGAATGCCCCAGCCGGGTCAGGCGCGCATTCGGTTCAGCGGTAAACAAGACCCAGAAGAACTGCAGGGCGACAACCGCGAACAGCACGGGACGTGATACCGCGTAGATCGCGCCAACAACGATCATGAAAAGAAGCCGTTCCCACGTCGAGCGGGATTTCAGATTTGATTCGATATCGACCGGGTCAGCAGGCTGGCCTGGGTCGACAGTGGCCTGTTCACTCATGCGCGATTGCTCCGGAGTTAGTCATCACGACGGATACCTACATCCTGAGGGCAGGCCTCGCGAAGTCAAGGGGCGCGCACCACCGTCCGGTCGCTGACCCGGTGATCGACGAAATCGCGTTTAAGCTGCAGATGCAGCGTGGATCAGGCGAAGAATTGCCAGCCGAGAATAGCGGCGATGACCAGGGCCATAAGGGCGATGGCGCGTCCTGTATTGCTGCTTTCGGTAATCGCAGAGTTCGTCGGATTCTTGCGCTGGTGCTCGTTAGCCAGCCTGTCGACGATGACCTTGGCGTTAGCGAGGCCAAGGCCGGTAGCTTCGCGAAGAAGCTTGATGGCAACGATCTTGCGGCCTTCGGCGACGGCCTTCAGCACGTCAGCCGGAACATCCCTGTCCGTTATAACTATTTCGCGTTCCATTCGTATCGAACTGCCCCGTTACTTCTTTGTGGAAGACCGATAAGGTCCAGCCGAACGATAGCAAATGCACGCTTTGACGCAGTGGCGACAGGTCTCATTTTTTGACGTTCGGTCAATCCGCCGAGGGCTCCCAGGCCCACACGAAGTTGTCGCGATTCGGCATCCTGACGGCGGGGAGCGTCCTGGCGTCCAGTCGTTCGTTCTCCGCCACGATATCGTTGATGAACAGCAGGTATGCGGTGAGGCTGTACACTTCGTCGGCGGTAAGTGACCCCGGCGACTGATACGGCATCGCGCGTCGCACGTAGTCGAACACGGTTGTTGCGTACGGCCAGTAGCTGCCGACGGTCTTCACCGGGACCTGTGCGCCAATGCTGCCGTGGCCACCCGCCAGCCTGTCGTTGATCCCGTCCTGTCCCCTGTCCCCGTGACACGCCAGACAATGCGTTGCGTACACCTCGGCACCGGTGGCCGCGGTGCCGCTGCCTTCCGGCAAACCGGACCCGTCCGGCAGAACGACGTAGTCGAGTTCGGTCACCGTCTCCGCGGCGACCGACTCGCCCAGTTGCGGAACATCAGTCGTGAACTCGGAGTCGGCATTCGCGGCTCCGCCAAGCAACATGGCGGCCAGCGCCGGGACAGGCAAAGTGCGTCTAGATGTAAACATTGTTCAGCTCCCCGGTCTCAGCGACGCGCCAGGCCTGCAGGCCGTTGTAGTGATAGAAGCTGTTGCTCGCCCGACCTTCCAGCACGGCTGCCCGGGTCGGTTGGACAGCGCCCGTGTCATCGGTTGCCCGACTGACCAGCGTTGCCGTGCCGCCCTCCCAGCGCCAGGGAATGCGAAACCTCGTCAGACACTTGGGCATTACATGTTCATCGAGTGCCGCCTCGGCCCAGCTGCGCCCGCCGTCGGCGGAAACCTCAACCCGGCGTATGCGGCCGGCGCCGGACCAGGCGAGACCCGACACCTGGTAAACGCCCTGCTCGCCCAGCTCCAGGCCGGGTGACGGGCTGGTGATGATCGACTTGACGCCCATCGGAAACGAGAACAGCTCGGCAACGCCGTCGTCGCGCAGGTCCGAGTATTTTGACGTTTCATCTTTGGTCATGGCCGGTTCGGCGGTCACCTTGATCGTCCGCAACCACTTGACGCACATGTTGCCTTCCCAACCGGGCAGGAACAGACGCATCGGATACCCGTTGGAGGGCCGCAGTCGCTCGCCGTTCTGATACAGCGCAACGATCGCGTCGTCCATGATTTTCTCGAGCGGCACGCTGCGGCTCATCATTGCGGCGTCGGCACCATCGGCAATGAGCCATTTCGCGTCGGCTTTGAGGCCGGCCTCCTCGAGAAGCAGACCGAGCGGAACTCCGCCCCACTCGCTCGCCGACACCAGCCCGTGCAATGAACTGGCCGTGCCCTGCACCGGTTCGGGCGCCACCAGCGCGCCGCTGTTTCCGGAACACTCCAGGAACTGGATGCGGGACACCATCGGGTAACGAGCAAGCGCGTCCAGCGTGAAAGCGAGAGGCCGATCCACCAGCCCGTGTATCACCAATTGGTGTTGATCGGGATCGATCGCCGGGATGCCGCTGTGATGCCGCTCGAAATGCAGTCGGCTCGGCGTAATGATTCCGTCGAGGTGCTGCAGCGGCGTTCGCGAGGAGCCGGCTCCGGTCGTGCCCGGCCGCGAACCAACGTGCAGGCGCTTCACGTGCGCTTCGAAGGAGGACGGCTCGCCCGATTCGCCCATGCCCACACCTGGCACGCTGCTCCAGCTCTCTCGACTCTTCGCGCTGGCCGTCGCCGTGAGGAGCGCGGCGCCGCCGGCAGCCCCGGCTTTGAGAAACCAGCGGCGATCGAGCAAGCCGTTTGCTGCCGCAGCTTGCGGGCGATCCTGTGATGTCATGTAACTCTCCCCGTTAGGTGCCCGCAATCTTAGCCGCAGGCCTTCCCGGAATGAACCGGCCCGCGCGTGTTACGAGACGGTCTCCAGGGCCTGCTCCAGATCAGCAATCAGATCGTCCGTCCTCTCGATGCCTGCGGACAAACGCAACAGGTCTTCCGGTATCGGGCTCGTCGCGCCCTCGATGGAGAATCTGTGTTCGATCAGACTCTCGACGCCACCGAGCGACGTCGCCGGAATGAAGATCTCGCAGCGGCTGACAACAGAGAGTGCCGCCTCGCGACCGCCGCGAACTCGGAGCGACAGCATGCCACCGAATCCGCCCGACATCTGTCTTGCAGCAACGTCGTGATCGGGATGGTGTTCCAGCCCTGGATAAAGCACCGCTTCAAGGGCCGAATGACCAACGAAGTGCCGCGCAATCGCAAGTGCTGACGTCGACGCCTGTCGAACTCGGAGATACAGGGTGCGCATGCCCCGCTGCAGCAGCCACGCCTCGAAACTGCCCAGCACGGATCCGCCATGGGCGCGCACGTCGCTGACACGACGCCAGAAGTCATCGACAGCTCCGGTCGCCAAAGCTCCGGCGACGACGTCGCCGTGCCCGTTCAGGTACTTGGTCGCCGAGTGCATGACAATGTCAGCACCGTACGCGAGCGGCCGGGTCAGGACCGGCGTGGCAGCTGTCGAATCGACAACCAGCTTTGCGCCCGCCGCATGCGCGGCGTCTGCGGCCGCAGCGATATCGATGACGTCCCAGGTCGGGTTGCAGGGAGTCTCGATCCAGACGAGCTGGGTGTTGCCCGACTGAATTGCGGCCTCCAGCGCGCCATCCTCGGTCGCGTCGTATAGCGTCAAACCAAGCCCCCAGTTGCTGCAAAAGCTCTGCAACCAACCGCGTAGTCCCCAGTACATAACCTTTGGCGCGACGATGTGATCACCCGGCTTCAGCGCTTGCACCACGGCCATCGCCGCTGCCATGCCGGAGCTGAACAGGAGCGCCTCCTCGGCACCCTCCATTTCGCAGAGCATGGACTCGGCGGCGAGGTACGTCGGGTTCTCGTCACGCGAGTAGCTGTGCGTCGGATTGATCAGCGCATAGTCAGGATTCCGGGCGAACGTCGTCGATGGTTGAATGGGCGGAATGACGGCCCCGGTGGCCGGATCCACGTAGTGCATCCCACTGGCGACACGCGTTTCGGTCGCCACCTTTCTTTTGCTCAATCCTTTTGCCTCAGCCTGTCGTTTTCGCGTAGATGCGTCGGACATTATGTTGGTTTTCTAGCCGCCTGTTGCAGAAAAGAACGTCGATTCTGCCTGTCGGTTCTCCCTGCGTAGACGCTTTGGCGCATCGGCTGGAGGTCCCGTTTGGGCAGACTTGTGACCCCACTCACGGACACCCGCCAGACCGCGGCCCTAGGGTACCTGTTTCCGACGCCAGCCGGGATACACACCAGCGCGTGAAACAGGCACTCATAGATGAGAGCCTCGAGTCGTCCGATGCACTCATCGGCGCCGAGGACCACGATGCCTACGGCGTCGCGGAGCACATCTCGATCGGAGAGGACCTGTCCGCCGCGCCCGAGCCGCCCGAACAGATCCGCTGGCGCGGCACGCTTGCCGGCCCGATACAGGGCAAATCGACGGAAATTGTCTACTTTCAGGAAGGCTGGCTGCGTCTCAGAATCGGCAGCCGTGAGGGTGTGGAATCCGAAAAACTGGTCGAAGTCGGGTTTCTGGACCCGACATTCGTTCGACGCTGGCACTTCCACAAGCTCTGGCTGAGCCTGTTCACACTGGGCCTTGGCTGCCTGGCGACCACCTGGTTTCTGAGCGCAATGGGCATACCCGGCCTGTCGGCTGACGTGCTGGCACTGTCAATAATCACCGCGACAGCAACCGTGGTCCTCGCCCTGACGATGTTGATTCGTGGGGCCCGGCGTCGCGTGATCTTCGTGACCCGAAACGGGCGGGTGCCAACGGTCGTGCTCACGGCGATGCCGGGACGGCACAACACCGTCAATCAAGTTGCAAAAGAGATAGGCAACCTGCTGACTGAAGCGTCGCCGACCAGCAATCCTGCTGGCCCCGAACAGCTGCGCGCCGAAATGCAGGGTCATTATCGGCTTCGTGATGCCGGCGTCATCAGTGGCGAGCTATGCGACAAGGGCACGCGGCGGATCCTGACGCAGTTCGGCTAGTTCTCCTCAACCACGTCCAGCAGCACATAGCGCAGCAGAACTTCGTAGCTCGATCGCTCCATGACCATGCCCTGGGGCAGCTCCAGCGTGTGGATCGGTGAGTCGTCCGAGTCCCGAATCTCCTGGAACAGTCGTGTACCTGACTTGTAGACCTTGTAACGGACGTGGCGATAGGCACCGGGCTTCAGCGGCACTTCGCTGTTGGTCCAATCCTGAATTATCTTCGTATCCATCTTTGCATCTCCGTCGAACCTTCGGCGCGGGCGTCGCAATGGCAACTCCGCGCGTGATTAACCCCAGGACTGCAAGGCGTATGCCAGAATCGAGGAAATATCTACAAGATATTGTTTTATAGGTGATTATTTTGGATACGAATGGATCCAGCGCTGGTTCCAGTGTGTCATTGAAGTGTCATTTTTTGTCACCCCGTCGGAGCGTGGCGACAGGTCGGTTGACATAGTCCGACCCGAAAACGCGTATCAGGTCCGCTTTTGCTGCCTGTAGGGACGATAGGGCCGGCGGAAATGCACGACCACGCCGAGAAGGAACACAGCAGCAGACGCGTACATGCCCCGTACCCACTGACTGCGGCCTTTCTGCAGTATCTCGAAACTCTCGACGTAGATGGTCTCGCAGGCTCCGTCGCCGGTATCGCTTCGGGTTGTGCTGGTTCCGCGCGTTCCGGCCGGACCGGTGTAACTCGCCAGCTTGCCGCGCACACGAATCTGGTCTCCGATCGAGAGGTCCGCAACGCGGTCGCGAATCGCCGGGTTATCAGAAATCAGGTGGTTGTTGGACAACTCGAAGATGTCGAAGGCCTGCCAGGCTTCGTTATCTCGCGTCCGGACGTTGCAAGTGAAAATCCCGTTCCAGAACGTGATCGCGTTGATGCGCTCATGCTTCGTGTTGTCGCCCCAGATAACGCAGACGTCGACCATATTGAGGTGGTCCTGAGATTGCCGGTGCATTCGACTCTGACCGTCGTGGTGTCGGAAGGACACAACCAAACCCGTCAGCTCGTAATCGAACTCCGGCGCCACACGATAGTCGACACCTTTGAAGCTGGCCTGGAACGGTCTGGCGCGGGTCAGCGTCTGACGTGGCTCTGCGGCAAGACCGGGATGCAGGTCGCCATCCAGAGGCACATCCTTCCGGTTCCAGAAGCAAACCAGACCGATAATCAGGCTGACGACAATGACCAGGGTGTTTATGCGCACAGCAACCACGGACCCGCGTTTTTCCAGTCCCGAGACTTATTTTTGGGAGTTAGCCCGCATTGGCATAACGACCACTGCGCATTTTTGCACCCTGGCTATCGAACCGTAGACTTCTGCCATGCCTATTCTGATCTTCAGCCTGATTCTGCTGGCCCTCATCTTCGGTCCGGGCGTCTGGGTCAATCGGGTCATCGCCAGGTACTCGAAACCTGAAGACCGCTACCCCGGCACCGGCGCTGAGCTCGCCCGGCACTTGCTGGACAGAAACGGACTGACGGGCGTGAATGTTGAAGAGACGGAACAGGGTGACCACTACGACCCACGCGACAAGACCGTCAGGCTTACGGCAGACAAGTATTCCGGTCGTTCGCTAACGGCGATCACGGTTGCGGCACACGAGGTGGGCCACGCCGTACAGGATCACACCGATTACGGTCCGCTCCGATTGCGCACCCGCCTCGTCCAGGTCATCGAGCCTGTGCAGAAGATCGGCGCGGGCGTATTGATGGTCTCACCATTTCTTGGGGTGCTGACGCGCGCACCCGGTCTGAGCATCCTCGCTTTTCTCGCCGGCATGGCAACGCTGCTGTCATCGACCGTCGTGCATTTCGTGACCTTGCCCACCGAACTGGATGCCAGTTTCTCGCGCGCGCTGCCAATGCTCGAGAAAGAGCGCATCCTCAAGGAGGTGGACAAACCCCACGCGCGGAAGCTGCTGAAAGCAGCCGCACTGACCTACGTGTCAGCCTCTCTGATGAGCCTGCTGAACATCGCTCGCTGGTGGGCAATCCTGCGCCGCTAGACCGGCCCGCGATTTCGAATCAGGCTGCGGCGTCCATGATTCGATTCGCAAACAGCTTCTTGAAGGTCTGCACGTAGTAGCGCATCTCTTCAGGCGTCTGCATGCTGATCCGCGACCAGTTCGTATACGGCGGGAAGGCGCGACCCGAGACGATCCCGTGCTCGAGCAGCTCCGCATTCAGCTCTTCAACCGGGATGCCGGTCTCGAAGAAGGTGAAGTTCGTCTCGGAGCGAACGTAGCGAACACCGAGTTCCTCGAGCATCTCTTCCACGATCGCCATGGATTCGCGGTTCTTGCGCCGCGTGAAGTCCTGGAACTCCATGTCCTGATAGCTCGCATACGCCGCCTCGACGCCAAGATGATTGACGCCGCCCGTCATCAGGTCATTGATTCGCTCAATGTGTTCGGGGTGTGCGAAGCCAAAGCCAACGCGTAGACCCGCGAGGCCGTGAATCTTCGATGCTGTGCGCGAGACGATGATGTTCTTCTTACCCTCGGCGATCAGATCGATCATCGTGCCGTAACGCGGATCCTCGACATACTCGTAATAGGCCTCATCGACGAAAACCATGCGGTCTTTGGACACTTCCTCGACGAATGCACGGAGTTCGTCGTAGTACATCAGCGTCGGCGCCGGGTTGTTCGGATTGACCAGGTACACCATGACGGTGTCCGGTCGAATCGCGCTCGCCATCGCATCGAGGTCAGTGTGTAAGCCGTCCTTCACCGGGACCCGAATGATTTCGGATCCTGACTTGCCCGCATAACGGACCAGCCCGTGGTACGTCGGATCGGGGCAGATGATCGAGCCCTTGTCCCAGCTCGCAATCAGTCCGCCGGTTTTCAGGATCTCGCCGGACCCGGACGCCAGTGCGACGTGTTCCGAGCTGACCCCATTGATACGGGCAACGAGGTCGACCAGCGGGCGGCTGTTGCCAACACCGTACTTGTTGGCCAGCTTGATGCTATCGGCGATAGCCTGCAGCGCGACCCGTGATGGACCGTACGGGTTCTCGTTAGTGCCGGCACGTATGATGCGATCCGGACGCGGAATGTCGTCAGCGAACGCACTGCTCACAAACCCAGGCGCCATAGCCGATCCAAAAAGTGCACCACCACCCAGCAACAGCTGGCGTCTGTTGAACGTCGGCATACGTATGTCCTCGATTAATTGAGCAAGCCCGATAGGAGTAAGCCAGACGCTAGCGAGGAAGCTGCCAGCGATCAATTGCGAATCAGGAGTGAACGCGACACAAGCCTCCACTATATCGATGAGCGATACGCATCAACCACGATTGCCGTGGCGCGGCCGTGTCGCGAGACTGGCCACATGCTATCCGGTCCGCTCAGCAGACTTCTGCCCATCGTGGTCCTACTCTCGGCCTGCGCGTCATCGCAGCCCGATACCGCCTCGACGCCCACAACGATCGAACCGTCCGGGCAACGTGCGTATGAAACCTCCTGCGCCGGCTGTCACGACAGCGGCGCCGACGGAGCGCCAAGGACCGGAGACCCGGCGGCCTGGCGCGACAGGTCGGCGCTCTGGGAGGCTGTGCTGTTCGAACACGCAAAGTCCGGCTACCTCGACATGCCGGCGCGGGGCGGTAATACGACCCTGCCGGACCGGACGGTAGAGGCGGCGGCCGACTACATGCTGTCCATAACGCACCCGGAGCTGTCACCCGACGGCGACTGACACACTGACGGGCCTCCGGTTGGCACTTGAACCGGGCCCGGGCGCCCCAATCTTGACCGGAACGCTAAAAAAGCGGCCCAAAACACCTTTTTATCCCTAAATTCGGTGGTTTGGCGGTATCCCGACTGCTATCATCCGCGCCCGAGAAAGAGGCCGGTCCCGGCCGCCTGGGCAGCGCGAGACCGGGATGCCCAGAAACAGACGCGCAGGCACCTACTGCAGTACCTCGAGC
>CAZMEA010000031.1:0-17741 GCA_964565135.1 uncultured Woeseiaceae bacterium | reverse complement strand
CACCGCCGAGGTCGAGCTGCGTAGCGATGTGAGCAACCCCCAGCGTGCGGCATACAGCGACGCGCTGCGCGCCGTGCTCGTCCGGATTACAGGGCGGGAAGATGCCATGGTCGATGAGGACCTCGCGGCGCTGTTCCCATCAGCCGATCGCTACGTTCAGCAGTTTCGCCGCGGCCCGGACAACACCCTGGTCGTCACGCTGGACGGCAACGCGATCGAAGAGGTGCTGCGTCGCGGAGGCTATCCGGTGTGGGATCGGGACAGGCCGCTGACGCTGGTGTGGCTGGCGGTCGATCGCGGCCCGGACGGTCGGAGTATTGTCGCTGCGGACGAGGGCGATGCCGCGATGCGTTTTCTGCCGTCCGCCGAAGCCGATCGCGAGCTTCGTGAACAGATTCTGGCTGCGGCAGAGCTGCGCGGGTTGCCGTTACTCTTTCCGCTCATGGATGCCGAGGATAGGGAGACGGTCGCGTTCAGCGACATCTGGGGCGGATTTGATGACGCGTTGTTGCAGGCGTCTCGCCGATACGGTGCCTCGACCATCCTGGTCGGACGAATTCGCAGCGACGACTTCCTGAACAACCGCTGGACGTATTACTACGGCAACGAGCGAGTGACCTGGACGGCCGGTGCCGAGACAGCGGTGAACCTGCTGGCTGACGAACTCGCCGCGCAGTTCGCCTACGCGGGGAATGCGCCGATCGAATCTGTCGCGCTGAACGTGTCGGGAATAGACGGGGTGGCTGCTTACGGTGCGGTACAGCGGCTCCTCGGCAGCCTCACTGTGATACAGCGATTCCAGATTGAAACCGTCGCAGGCGGAGAAGTGCGCTACCTGATTGACGTGCAGGGCGGCACTGAGCGGCTGGCGTCGGCATTACAATTCAGCGGCGTGTTGTCGCGTGTCGATCTTCTCGGCGCCAGCGATTTCTTCGCCGATGGACCGCGCCGCAACGAGCTTGATTTTGTCTATCGGCCCCTGGTGATCGAGCCCTCGGATATGCGCAACGACGATGATCCGGATGCAGGTGTCGATCTGTCCGGCGACCTGCCGGTGTCGGAGTCGGATCCGGACTAGACATGACCCTGAGCTGGCTGCCCAACGCGATCTCCGTGTTTCGCATCGCGCTGATCGTTCCGGTCGTACTTGCGATCACCGACGCGGAGTACTCTCTGGCACTTGCCTTGTTCCTGGTCGCCGGGATCTCGGACGGCGTCGACGGATTTCTCGCGAAACGTTTCGACTGGCACACGCGTCTTGGCGCTCTGCTGGATCCGATTGCAGACAAACTGCTGATGGCGGCCAGCTTCGTCACTCTCGCTTACGTTGGACAGATACCGGTCTGGCTGGCCGGTGTTGTGGTCTTTAGGGATCTGGTGATCATCGGCGGGGCGACGGCCTACAATTTCCTGATCGCGCCGGTGCAGGGGGAGCCCACCCGGATCAGCAAAGTAAACACCACGCTGGAAATCCTGTTTGTCGTCGGCGTACTGGCCCGAGCCGCGTTCGACATGCCCGGTGAGACGGTAATCCTGGTGCTTGGCGCCGGCGTGTTGGCGACTGTCGTCATCAGCGGCATCGATTACGTGCTTGCATGGTCGCAACGCGCCAGAACTGCACGAGCCGGAGGGACTCATGAATCCTGATTTGCGTACCAACTGGCTGATCGCCATAGCACTTACGGGGGGCGTGCTGTATTTGCTTGCGCCCATACTGACACCGTTCGTTGCCGGAGCCCTCCTCGCATACATTGGCGACCCACTGGCTGATTGGCTCCAGCGACTTCGGCTGTCACGCACGGTCGCGGTTGTTTTCGTGTTTCTGCTGACCTTCGTCAGCCTCGGGCTGCTGGTGCTGTTGATCCTGCCGCTGCTGCGTTCGCAGGTGGTTGCGCTGCTTGACGCATTGCCGGGTATCGTCGCGCAGTTCGAGCAGGTCTGGTTGCCCAGGCTGTCGGAGCTGCTGGACATTGAAACGGGCGATGACGTGGGCATCGCCGCGTTCGTTGCGCGGTACAGCGATATGGCCGGCAACTGGGGCGGAACCGTGCTCATGTCGCTCAGCCGATCGGGTGGAGCGTTGGCGGCCGCGGTCTTCAGTCTGTTCCTGATTCCGATTATCTCGTTCTACATGCTGCGCGACTGGGACGTCATTACCACTCGTCTGTCGGCATTGCTGCCTACGGAAAGCCGTAACACCATTGTTCAGCTCGCGCGCGAGACCGATGACGTCCTGGGTGCGTTCCTCCGCGGTCAGCTGCTCGTCATGGCGGCACTTGCGGCAATCTACTCCGTTGGGCTAAGTATTATCGGCCTCGACTTCGCGGTTGCGATAGGCGTGGTGTCGGGGCTGGTCAGCTTCGTCCCCTACCTCGGTCTGGTCTTTGGCATCGGGCTGGCGGGCATCACCGTCATGCTCGAACCCAGCCCGTTACTCCCTTTGGCCGGTGTCGTCGCGACTTTTACTGTGGCGCAGCTCATCGAAGGCTCAGTGCTGACGCCCAAACTGGTGGGCGACCGCATCGGGTTGCATCCGGTTCTCGTCATTTTCGCAGTCGCCGCAGGCGGCCAGCTGTTCGGCTTCTTCGGCATCCTGCTGGCGTTGCCGGCGGCCGCTGTACTGTCGGTGATCGTACGCTTTGCCTACCTGCGATACCTGGCCGAACACCCGGATGCGGCACGGATCGCCGAAGCCGAGGTTGATACCGATTGAGTCAGCTCGCATTACCCCTGCGGCTGCAGGATCACGCCGTCTTCGAGACCTATTGGGCCGCGCGCAACGAGCAAGCCGTCGCGGTTGTCCAGGATATTGCCGACAGCCCGGGTGAGTCCGGCTGCTGGCTCTGGGGACCGATTGCGGTCGGCAAGAGCCATCTTCTGCAGGCCGCCTGTGAGCGAGCAGGGGATTCTGCGATCTATCTGCCGCTCGGTGATCTGTTAGCCACAGGTCCCGGAATTCTGGACGGTATCGCAGACCGCGCACTCCTCGCCCTCGACGATATTCAGTGCGTCTCAGGCGCAGAGGACTGGGAGATGGCCCTGTTCACGCTGTTTAATGCCGTCAGCGAATCCGGCGGTGCAATGATCGTCGCCGCCACTGCGCCACAGCGTGAATCCGGCATACAGCTCCCGGATCTCGAGAGCCGGCTGGCAACACTACCGACGTTTCAGCTCAGGTCGCTGGATGAGACCGACCGGGCCGCTGCCCTGCAGCTGCGGGCAAAACACCGTGGTCTGAATCTGCCTGACGAGACGGCGCGTTATCTTTTGAGCCGGCAGCGTCGTGACATGGCCAGCCTGTACGCCTTGCTCGACCGGCTTGATGCGGAAGCCCTTGCAGCCCAGCGCCGGCTGACGGTGCCGTTCGTCAAGAGCGTGCTCGAAGGCCGCTGAACCTCGTGGTCAGCTGGCGAGCTTGATAGCGACTTCCGCCACCCGCGCGCCGAGGGCGCGTGCGATGGTCTCCTCGTCGGACGTCAACGCGTCGGGTTGACGATTCCACGTTACGTGGCTGGCGCCGTAGGGCGTTCCACCCGACGTCGTGGTCGACAGGGCTTCCACGGAGTAGGGGACACCAACGAGCAGCATGCCGTGGTGCAGTAAGGGCACGGACATGGATAGCAGCGTTGCCTCTTGCCCGCCGTGCAGGCTGGACGTCGACGTGAACAGTCCAGCGGGCTTTCCCTCGAGGCTGCCATTCATCCACTCGGTGCCGGTCGAATCGAGGAAGTACTTCATCGCCGCAGCCATATTGCCGAACCGGGTTGGACTGCCAAGAACGAGACCGGCGCACTCTCGCAGATCGTCCGCCGTCACATAGGCAGGACCTTCGTCCGGGATGCTGTCTTCAGTGGCTTCGGCGACGGTCGACACTGCGGGCACAGTGCGCAAACGTGAGGCCGCGCCGGCGACTGAATCGACACCGTCACAAATCGTCCGTGCCAGGGACTCGGTCGCGCCGTAGCGGGAATAGTAGAGGACCAGAATCTCGACCATTAGCTGAACAACTTCGTGACGTTCTCGGGTGGCCGGCCGATCACGGCTTTTCCTGCCGTGTCGTCCACGACAATCGGTCGCTCGATAACGATCGGATGACGAACGAGCCAGGTGGCGAGGGCGCTGTCATCGTCGAGTGCGGGTATGTCCCCGGCTTCCTTGTAGGTCGCCTCACCGGTTCGCAGCATGGCCGAGACCGGCATCCCGAGCAGGGCGGCGATCTCGAGGAGACGTTCTGCTGTCGGAGGATCGTCCAGATAACGTACTATGCTGACCGTCTCTCCAGCATTTTCAATGAGTTCCAGTGTTTTTCTCGATTTGGAGCAACGTGGGTTGTGATAGATGGTCAGTGCCATGGGTATCGTTCGGCAGTCTTGGTGTGCGCACTGTAACAAGGCTGTGCGGGCAGTACAGCCGCTTTGTCGCAGCTTGACGACAGTGTCGATGGCTTGCTAATTTTTTGCGGATGCGCCCTGAGAAAACAACGACTAAGGTCCGATCAGCTTGGCTGTTGCTGGTTCTGGTCGGCTCCGGTGTCGTGGCGGCCTGCCAGTCATCGCCGCCGGTGCAGGAGATGAGCGACGCACGCCAGGCAATCGCCGTGGCACGCGATGCCGGGGCGGAACGCAACGCAGCAGACGCACTCTCCGAAGCCGAAGCGCTGCTTGCCAGCGCCCGGCGCAATCTTTCGGAACGTATGTACACGCAGGCGCGTGCGGACGCGCTTTCTGCCAAGCGCCGCGCGCTTGCCGCGCTGCAGGCAGCGCAAACCACGACGCCCCTTCCACGGTGATTTCGGCAGCCGGCGATTTGTGCCCGGTCGCAACCAGGTGATCAACGAGAGCGGCACCGACGCGATGGTGACGCGACGGTATCGGGTTACCGGTCGGGTGCAGGGCGTTTTCTTTCGCGCGAGTACCAGAGCACAGGCCATGGCACTCGGTATGGCCGGACACGCGGTGAATCTGGACGACGGTAGTGTTGAGGTGCTGGCGTCTGGCAGCGAAGCCGCTCACCGCCAGCTCTACACCTGGTTGCGGCAAGGCCCCGACGCGGCCATGGTGCAGAGTGTGAGCGTCGAGGAGATTGACGGGGCAGCGCCGCCCGGCTTTACGACCGGCTGACGTTGGCAAGTCCGCCGACGGCCTAGACGCGGTACCACTTCAACCGCAGCTTATCGAGTACCTTGTTCGGGTATCGGCGGCTGCCGAGGCTGCCATTGTAACGACCCAGGGCGCGCACCAGGTCACCCTTTTCCATATCGAGGTAGTACTTCAGGATCGTGCAGCCGAAGCGCAGATTGGTGCCAATGTGCATCAGGTTGTCGTCCGGCCGGCCTATCTCGTTCAGCCAGAACGGCATGATCTGCATCAGGCCGCGGGCGCCGACCCGCGATATCGCGAAGCGGTCGAAGTTACTCTCGACGTCGATGACAGCAAGCACAAGCTCCGGCGCGAGGTCAGCGCGGGTTGCTTCGTAGTGCACATGCCTAAGGATCGAGATGCGCTCTTGCGGATCAGAGACCTGGCGTGCCAGGCGGCTGGACATGTCGGTGAGCCACACCTGTGCGTCGAATTCGTCAGCAAAACTGTCCGCCTCGCTCGCTGCGACGCGCAGGAGGCTGACGAGTGCCGGGTCGGGCGCAGGTGTGGCGGCGACGCCCGGGAGGGCGAAGGCTCCGCACAGAAGTGTCACGAGCAGCAATCGGTGCATGATGCGCGGGCGGTCCGTGAGTCTCCTGGGAAGAGTATAGGGTAGTTACGATCGGGCCAGCATGGCGAGAGCGTCTTCACGCTTTAGCACCTGCGCGTCGGCGTCTCGTCGATGCCGGTACTCCAGTTCCCCGGCAGCCAGGCCCTTTTCGCTGATAACCAGGCGATGCGGGATGCCGATCAGCTCTGCGTCCGCGAATTTCACGCCCGGACGCGCGTCACGGTCGTCGAACAGAACATCGTAGCCCTGGTCCAGCAGTTCGCGGTACAGCGCTTCGGCGGCTTCGCGAAGTGCGTCGGAGCGTTGCATATTGATGGGGACGATGACGACGTCGAACGGCGTAAGTGGTTCGGGCCAGATAATGCCGCGCTCGTCATGGTTCTGCTCGATGGCCGCACCGACGATGCGGGTCACACCGATGCCATAGCACCCCATCACCATCACGACGTCGTTGCCGTCGGCGTCCTGCACGGTTGCGTTCATTGCCTCGCTGTACTGCGTGCCAAGCTGGAAAATGTGTCCCACCTCGATGCCACGGGCGATACGGAGCTTCCCGGTGCCGCCGGGTACCGGATCTCCGTCGACAACATTGCGCAGGTCGACGGTCTCCGGCGTGGCCAGGTCGCGACCGAAGTTCACGCCAGTATGGTGCTTGCCGTTCTCGTTAGCGCCGCACACGAAGTCGCTCATGGCCGCAACGGCGTGATCGAAATAGACCGGCACGTTGAGGTCGATGGGTCCGGCGTAGCCGGTTTTCGCGCCGGTCGCCTCGAACACCGTTTTGCCATCCGCCATGGTGAGGGGCTCGCTGACGCCTGCCAGCTTGCCCGCCTTGATGGCATTCAGCTCATGGTCGCCGCGCAGGACCAGTGCGACCGGTCCTTCGGTGCCTTCGACAATGAGCGTCTTCAGGGTCTGGTCTGCCTGAATGCCGAGCAGATTGCACAGAGCTTCGATCGTCGTCGTCCCGGGCGTGTCGACCGTCGCAAACTCTTGCTGCGGCTCGGCCGGTGAATCGCCCGTCGCCAGCGTCGCAGCCGTCTCGATGTTCGACGCGTAACTGTCTTCGTCGCTGTAGGCGATCGCATCTTCGCCGGAGTCGGCGATGACGTGGAACTCCTGGCTGCGGCTGCCGCCGATTTCTCCGCTGTCAGCGTCGACCACGCGAAACTCCAGGCCAAGACGTTCGAAGATCGCGGTGTAGGCCGCATGCATGCGCTGGTAGCTCGCCTCGAGCCCTGCCTGATCGACGTCGAAGGAGTACGCGTCCTTCATGATGAACTCGCGCGCTCGCATGACGCCGAACCGGGGCCTGATCTCGTCACGGAACTTCGTCTGGACCTGGTAAAAGTTCACCGGCAGCTGCTTGTAGCTGCGCAACTCTCGTCGGGCGATATCCGTGATGACTTCTTCGTGGGTGGGGCCGAAACAGAAATCGCGCTCATGGCGGTCCTTCATACGCAGCAACAGCGATCCGTACTTGTCCCATCGCTTTGACTCCTGCCAAAGCTCAGCAGGCTGCACCGCCGGCATCAGGAGCTCGAGCGCACCTGCTCGATCCATTTCTTCACGTACGACGCGCTCAACCTTGCGCAGCACGCGGAGGCCCAGCGGCATCCAGGTAAACAGGCCCGATGCCAGCCGCCGGATCAGGCCGGCCCTGAGCATGAGCTGGTGGCTGACGATCTCGGCCTCGGAAGGCGTCTCTTTGAGGGTGGTCAGACCGAACTCGCTGTATCGCATCTGCTGGGAATTCCCTTACGTAAAGCGCGCGTATTCTACACAACCCCGCGACCGCGTGATGCGGCCGCCGGCCCCGACGGGCCAGGGGTTCCGGCCTTGTATCGATAGGGAAGTTCTTGCACACTGCCGCCCGATTTTAGCGGCCCCGCGGGGCTGCAGAGCAGCGAGCATCGTAGTCATGAGCATGCAAGGGACGCGCAATCCGTTTGTCGCCAGCGAGGGGGTTCCCTTCCTCGTGGTCCTCGCTGCGAGTTCCGTGGCAGCCTGGCATTACTTCGGGATCGGCGCGGGTCTTGTGCCCGCTGGGCTGTTTGCATACCTGTTTCTGATCTTTCGCGATCCCCACCGGCCCGTACCGGCCGTCCCCCTCGGGGTGGTCAGCCCGGTCGATGGGCGGGTCGTCTCGATTACGCGGGTCGATTCGTCGATTCTGGGGGCAGAAGCGTTGAGCATCTCGATCGAGGTCAACAGTCTGGGTACCTACACGGCGCGCTGCCCTGTGGAAGGCAAGATCATGGATCTCGCCGCCGAGAATGGTACCGATCGGGCCGCCACCGATCGGCCCGGGCTCTGGGTTCGCACGGACGAATCCGACGATGTGGTGCTCTGTTTTCGTAAGCACCGGTTCGGCTTGTCGCCGCGCGCATTCATTCGCTACGGCGAGCGTGTCGGGCAGGGCCAGCGCTGCGCCTTTCTGCGACTCACTGGAATTGCCGAGGTTTTGGTGCCCGGCGTCGCCAGGCTGCAGGTCGAAGAAGGCCAGCGCGTTCTCGCCGGCTCCGACGTGCTGGCCAAATTACCGCCAAGTTAGCTCGACGCATGCGTGGTCGGACGGGAATCCCGACGGAGCGCGTGGCACTATTGAGCGCATGAACTGGCAAGGCGACGAGTCAACCCGGCGTGCCTATCTCGATGCACTGGGGATCGATGCGTGGCAGCTTCGCGGCGAAGCGCCCGCGGATCGTGCGGTCGAGGCCCCGGTCGATGCTGCATTCCGGGATGAGCCCAGGCCGTTGCCTGCAAACGCTCCGGTGGCGCAGGTCGTGGATGCAGTCGCGATCGCCGGCCAATCGCTTGAAGAACTCCGTCAGACCGTTGCCGCGTGCGAACAGTGTTCATTGCACGCCAGCCGCACACAAACCGTGTTCGGGGTCGGTAACCCGAACGCCGACTGGATGATCATCGGCGAAGCCCCGGGGGCCGAGGAGGATCGGCGCGGTGAGCCCTTCGTCGGGCGCGCCGGGAAGTTGCTGGACGAAATCTTGCGTTCCATCGGCCTTGATCGCAGCACGGCGTTCATCGCCAACATCCTCAAGTGCCGGCCGCCACAGAATCGCGACCCGTCCGCGGACGAAGCGGCCAGCTGTCGCGCCTATCTCGATCGCCAGATCGCGCTGGTCGAGCCACGCATTATCCTGGCCGTCGGCCGCATCGCGGCGCAGCAGCTGCTGGCCACCGATATGCCCGTTGGCCGCATGCGTGGCCGCGTCTACACCACCGGTCCGCGGCAGATTCCTACCGTGGTTACGTATCACCCGGCCTATCTCCTGAGGAGCCCGTCGCAGAAAGGCAAGGTGTGGCAAGATTTATGCCTTGCGCGGCAGTCGCTGCAATCCTGAAGGCATGATTTCGCAGATAGAAGAAGTTTCCGTCCATGTACGCGTCATGACGTACGACGATCTGGCCAGCGTGTCGGATATCGAGCGTCGCAGCTACGATTTTCCGTGGAGTCACGGCGTCTTTCGTGACTGTCTGCTGGCCGGTTATGTCTGTCTTGTGCTCGATCGGGGCGACCAGGTCATCGGCTACACGATACTCTCGGTTGCCGCTGCAGAGGCGCACATTCTGAATCTGTGCGTTGATCCGGGGTTCCGGGGGCTGGGGTATGGCGAGCGCTTGCTGAACAAGCTGATAGATCGGGCACGGTACGCCGAGGTCGAAGCCATTTTCCTCGAGGTCCGGCCGTCCAATGCGAACGCGCTTGCGCTGTATCGCAAGAAGGGCTTCAGGAAGATCGCGAAGCGTCCGGCCTACTACCAGTCGAAACAAGGGCGAGAAGACGCAGACGTCCTGTCCCTGCAGATTCGACCGGAGCAGCAGATTCAGGGTTAGGCGCAATGTGGTCTGTCGTGTCGCCCTGAGCTACACTGCGCCGCCGCCAAAAGCCCCACCAACACATGTCCACTATCGAGCAGGAAGTCAGCCGGCGACGCACGTTTGCGATCATCTCGCATCCTGATGCGGGAAAAACGACGCTGACCGAGAAACTGCTGCTCTACGGCGGTGCGATCAAGCTCGCTGGAACCGTAAAGGGCCGGAAGGCGAGCCGCCACGCAACCTCCGACTGGATGTTGCTCGAGCAGCAGCGCGGAATCTCCGTCACGTCGTCGGTCATGCAGTTCCCGTACGGAGACTGCGTGGTCAACCTGCTCGACACGCCGGGGCATGAGGACTTTTCCGAGGACACCTATCGCACGCTCACGGCCGTCGATTCCGCGCTGATGGTGATTGACTGCGCCAAGGGCGTCGAGACTCGCACCGTCAAGCTGATGGAGGTCTGCCGGCTGCGAGACACGCCCATCATGACGTTCATCAACAAACTGGATCGCGAAGGGCGTGAGCCCATCGAGCTGCTCGATGAGATCGAGTCGGTGCTCGGCATCCAGTGTGCGCCGATAACCTGGCCGATCGGAATGGGTAGATCCCTGAAAGGGGTGTACCACCTCCTGCAGGACCGTATCTATCTCTATACGGGTGACAGTCGCGAGGAGGCATCGAATATCGAAGTCGTCGATGGCCTGCACTCGGAAGAAGCCGATCGGGTGCTTGGTGATGATGCAGCGGCGTTCAGGGAAGAAGTTGAACTCGTCGTCGGCGCATGCCCCGAGTTCGACGCTGAGCAGTACCTGGCTGCCAGGCAGACGCCCGTCTTTTTCGGCTCTGCTCTATCAGATTTCGGCGTCAAGCAGTTGCTCGACGAGTTTGTGCGCTTCGCACCGCCGCCTGCCAAACACGCCACCGATGAACGCGTGATCGATGCTAACGAAGACAAGCTCACGGGATTTGTCTTCAAAATTCAGGCGAACATGGACCCGGGACACCGGGACCGGATCGCTTTCATGCGCATTTGTTCCGGTGAATTTCACAAAGGCATGCGTGTGCAGCATGTACGCTCGGGTAAGGATATGAAGATCGCCGAGGCGATTACGTTCATGGCTTCAGATCGTCAACATGCGGACTCGGCCTTTGCCGGCGATATTATCGGCATTCATAACCATGGCACGATCAATATCGGCGACAGTTTCTCGCAGGGTGAGGTCGTTCGCTTCTCTGGAATTCCGAGCTTTGCGCCGGAGATGTTTCGCCGCGCGATTCTCAAGGACCCGCTGCGCCTCAAAGCACTGCAAAAGGGCCTGGCCCAGCTTTGTGAGGAGGGGGCGACGCAGCTGTTTCGCCCGCTGCGCAACAACGATTTGATACTTGGTGCGGTTGGGCCGCTGCAATTCGATGTGGTCGCACATCGCCTGAAACACGAATACAACGTCGAAGCGCAGTTCGAGGCGGTGAATGTCGCAACGGCGCGCTGGGTCGAATGCGACGACCCACGTATGCTCGAGGACTTCAAGCGCAAGGCGCACGACAATCTGGCGGTCGATCACGGGGAGAGCCTCGTCTACATTGCGCCCAGCAAGGTCAACCTCAACCTCACGCTCGAGCGCTGGCCGGACATCCGGTTTCGCGCGACTCGTGAGCTCTGAGCCGGGCGCACGATGACTGAAGGGCGGTTCGGCTTCATCAACAAGCGCAGCCTTGCCTGGGCGCTGTACGACTGCGGCAACTCCGCGTTTGCACTGAGCACACTGGCAGTGCTGTTTCCCCTGTTTCTCGGTTCTTTCTGGAGCGCGGGAGCAGAAGGGGCCGTCGTCACGGCACGCCTGGCCTGGACGACGGCGGCGGCGAGTTTCGTGGTGCTAATTCTGTCGCCGGTGCTTGGTGCGATCGCCGATAGTGGCGGTTTTCGCAAGCGTTTCCTGTTCAGTCTCGGCATGGTTGGCGCTATCTCGACCGTCATGCTGGGCGTCGTGCCGGAAGGTCAGTGGCAGTATGCCCTGCTCGCGTTCTTCTTCGGTTCGATCGGTTTTTACAGTGCCAACGTCTTCTACGATTCGCTGATCTTCGAGGTCAGCACGCCAAAGAAATACGACTTGGTGTCGGCACTCGGCTTTTCCGTTGGGTACGTTGGCAGTGCCCTCCTGTTGACCCTGCAGGTCGGGATGATCACGGCACCCGCGTCGTTCGGTTTCGAATCCGTGGCGCCGGTCATTCGCATCGCCTTCGTGACCGTCGGTATCTGGTGGTTTGTCTTTATGCTGCCGTTGATGCTGATCGTTCCCGAGCCGGCTGCGCGTGCGTCCGATGGCGCGAAGTCCGTCGTTGCGGCCTACCAGTCCCTCGTAGACACCTTTCAGCACATTCGCCGGTATCGCAAGATTATCGTATTCCTGCTTGCGTACACGCTTTACATCGCCGGTGTGTTCACCGCGATCTTTATGGCCGTGAACTTCGGGCAACGGCTCGGCTTCGAGCAGACAGACCTCGTAATGGCGCTTCTGGTGACGAACTTTGCCGGCTTTCCAGCGACCCTGGCCTACGGCTGGTTAGGGCATCGGGTCGGCCCAAAGCGTGCGCTGTATCTTGGGCTTGCTGTTTATGTTGCCGTCGCGATATGGGCGGTGTTTCTTGAGTTCGTGTGGCAGTTCTACGTCATGGCCGTGCTGGTCGGCACCGTGCAGGGCGGTGTTCAGGCGATGAGTCGCTCGCTGTTCGCGTCGCTGATTCCGCCGGATCAGTCAGCCGAGTTTTTCGGTTTCTACAACATGCTGACCAAGCTCGCGCACGTACTCGGACCGTTCGTTGTTGGTATAGGCACGATGATTTCGGACGACCCGAAGGCGATTCTGATTGCTTTGCTGCCGTTGTATGTTGCCGGGGCACTGGTGCTGACCCGCGTCGACGAACGGTCCTAAGTCTTTACCAGTCGCGGCGGCTTGAACGTCCGTAGCAGGCGCCGGAGCTTGTCGATATCCCGTCGGGCCGGCGGTCCATAGCGCGCTTCCAGGTAGGCCCGGGTAATGTCTTTGGCGTCGTTCGCCAGCTCAGGCCTTGTTGCCGAGAGACGCGTCACGAATTCCAGCGGCGGTTCTCCGCGTTTCACCGCAATCCCGGTTCGCCGTACGAAGCTCCGGTAGAGCCGGTCGGGCGCGTCTCGTCGCGGCGGGCGATATCGCAGCGCAAGCAGCCCGGTAATTCCGGCCAGCATGATCGCGATGACGGCGACGAGCGTCAGCAGCATCTTGCGCAGATCGGGCTCGTCCATTCCAAGCCACTCGAGGAAGGATTCCTGCTTGTCCGGGCCGTAGGCGAGGATCCAGGCGTTCCATTTTTCGTTGATCATGTCCCAGGCCAGGGTCAGCCTGTGCATCAGCTGAGTGGGTGCCGATAGCCCCCAGCTTGCGCCGATACCGTCGAACATGGCGCCTGACATTCCGGTTTCAATGCGCTCCGGCGCGACCGCAGAGGTCGGGTCGACCCGGGTCCATCCATCGCCGTTCAGCCACACCTCCGTCCAGGCATGCGCATCGGACTGGCGAACGATCATGTAGTCGCTCATCGGGTTTACCTCGCCGCCCTGGTAACCAATAACGACGCGCGCCGGGATTCCGGCTGCCCGCATCATCACGCTGAACGCGCTTGCGTAGTGCTCACAGAACCCTCGCTGGCTGTTGAACAGGAACTCGTCAACCGGGTTCCGCCCCAGAGCCGGTGGCTGGAGCGTGTAAAAGTACGCTTCCCGGTTGAACATCTGCATGACGGCGTTGATGTACGCGCGATCGCTGCCCGCCCGTGACCGCATGTCCATCGCCAGCGCCTGGGTACGCGGGTTGGAGCCGTCCGGCAGTCGCCGGTAGTACTCGTGCCAGAAGCGATTGATCTCTGATTCGACGCGGAACTCCGGGAAGGACACGGCCGTATAAACCACGCGCTGGTCGATCGGTTGCGCTCGCGCCAGCTGCTGACGCCGACCCATGTAGGTCATGTCGAGTGACCATTCGTACGGGAGGTCGAGCGCGAACACCCAGTGCTGTCGCGTGGGCTCCATGGTGATTTCGTAGCTCAGGGGGCTGCCCAGGTACTCGATGGGCATATCGTCCCTGTCGCCAAGCGTTGGTTCGCTTCCCGTCCAGCTTCGGCCATTGAAGCGATGGAGAACCAGTCCGCGCCAGTATCGGTCTTTCGGTTCCGGCGCATCACCGTCGAAACGCACCCGAAAAGCGACGGCATCGGACTGTGACAACGAACTGATGTCGCCGGGGCTCATTTCGTCAGACAGTCCTGTCACCCCCGAACTCGTGTCGATCGGGACCGACCACAGTGGGGTGCCGATTCGCGGGAACAAGACCCACATCGCGATCATCAACGGTGTCGAGTAAGCGATCAGTCTCGCGCTGTTCCCAAGTGCCTGCCTGACGCTGACGCCGCGACTGGCTGACATTTGCAGCCAGGCCATCATGGTGACAAGAACGCCAACCAGCAGATACGGCAATGACCAGACGTATTGTTCCCTGAGCAATGACGCCATTATCAGAAAGATCGACAGGAACAGCAGGACAAACTGATCGCGCCGTCGGGCTGTTTCCAAAAGCTTGAGCGCGGCCATAACCGCCAGCAGGGCCGATCCCGGCCCGACCCCGCTGATGGTCTCGTAGTTGCCGAGCACGCCCAGGAAACAAAACAATGCGAGGCCCATCCGCACGAGCGGGCCCGGTAGTCGCCAGCGGCGCCGTTCGATTTGCAGACGCAGTGCCGCGCACGCAACACAGGTCACGGTGATCCAGATCGGCATGTACGGCACGTGGGATACGAGCGAAACGCCAAGCGCGAGCAGAGTCCATGGCAGGCTGCCCAGCAGTGACCCGTCAGTCGCTTTGCGCGTCGTTGCAAACACGTCAGGCGCCGTCAAACAGGGCCAGCGCTTCGAGGCAGCGATGTCGCTGCGTCTCGCCGTGGCCGGGTGGGAATTCGCAGCCGGGCACGCGCAGCCCATAGTCACGCTGGCTGCGATCGGCGTCCACGACCCATCGCGCCAGGATGGACAGTCGCGTCTCCAGGTCAGGCTCGTCGAGTTGCTCGAAGTCGAGCCACTGACTGCTGGTATCGGAGCCTGCAAATCGCTTCGACAAGAGCTCGTCGGTGCGAGCGTAGGCCTTCCACGCTACGTTTCTCGGCGAATCGCCTTCGTTGTATCGACGCAGACCGGCGAAGTCTTCCTCGCCGCGAGCGTCGTGCTGTCGGTGTCCCTGCGCTGACCGCGACGGCGGTGGTTCCGGTGCGGCGTCGGCAAGTGCCGGATACACCAGTGCCGACAGGTCCATATGCAGCCACGCCCAGGCACGGAACAGTTCGAACGGGAACAGGGTGCGCAGGCCAAAGCGGGGCAGGTGCACGTGGCCTCGCGTTTCCGTTGGGAGTTCCAGTTTGAAGACCCGACTTTCGCCCGGCGCCAGATCGTCGATCGTGCTCACGTCACTGCCGTTGTAGATCTGCAGGTGATGTCGGTGGTTACGCGAGTGATTGCTGATCGCAATCCGGAATTCGATAGATTGGCCGGCAAACACCGGCTCCGCGCCCGCGAAACTGACCTCCAGCCCGACCAGGTTTCTCTGGCAGTGGTGCATGGATACGAGCCCCAGCGATACCAGCAGAAAGGTAAGCAGAAACGAAAGGTTGTTGTTGTAGTTCATCGATCCCAGCAGCATGGCAAACGCCATGAAGCCGAAGATCAAGCCGACGCCGGTTGGCAGGATGTAGATACGACGGGATTCGAGTCGGGTGACTCTCGGATCGGAACCCTGGCGTTTGCGTGCGAATCGCGCGACGCGCGCCGCCAGTGCCTGTCTCGCCGAGGTGACCGGCGAGCTGGCCCACTCGGGTATCAGCGAATCAGGGAATCGCCACGGAGTCGAGGACATGTCGGCACAGTTCGAGGGGTGTTCGGAAGCTGGAGCCGCTGGCTGCTTTTAGTCGATGACCTGCAACCGCAGAGAAGACAGCCTGCACATCATCAGGGAAAACGCCGGAATGGTCTTCAACGAACGCGTACGCCTTCGCGGCGCCGACGAGAGCAAGCGAGCCGCGCGGGGACAGCCCGATCTCGATCTCCGGCGATTCCCGGGTGAACCGAACCAGTGCCTGAACGTAGTCGATCAGCGCGTCGCTGATGGGGTGCGCGGCCGCTGCCGCCTGCAGTTGCACGAGCGCGTCCGGCTTGAGTGCCGGGTCGAGGGACGCCAGCAGGCTGCGACGGTCGTTGCCGACGAGCAGGGCGCGTTCACTGTCCTGATCGGGATAGCCGAGTTCGAGACGCATCAGGAAACGGTCGAGCTGCGATTCGGGCAGCGGGAAGGTACCTATCTGGTCGGCCGGATTTTGCGTGGCGACGACAAAGAACGGTTCTGGCAGGCTATGCGTCGCGCCGTCGACGGACACCTGGTGTTCCTGCATGGCTTCCAGCAGAGCGCTCTGCGCCTTCGGCGTGGCGCGGTTGACCTCATCGGCCAGCACCAGCTGCGCGAAGATCGGGCCGGGTTGAAACTCGAACTGGCCGGAATCGCGATTGAAGACGGACACTCCAACGATGTCCGCTGGCAACAGGTCACTGGTGAACTGGACACGCTGGTAGCTGAGCCCAAGAACGGATGCCAGTGCCTGGGCGAGCGTGGTTTTGCCGAGGCCCGGCAGGTCTTCGATCAGCAGGTGTCCCCGTGCCAGCAGACAGGCCAGTGCGAGTCCGATTTCCTCGCTCTTGCCCAGAATAATGGTGCCGAGCGACTGCCGGGCATCGTCCAGTGCTGTCCGATGCCGATTGGCATCTATCGCCAGTTGTTCGAGGTTGCTACCGCGCTGCATGCAGGACTCCTGTTCCCAAGCTGGTCGCGTTGACCCCTGATGGTCGCCAATCGAGGCGGCCAATTCACCAAAACCGCCGCAGAGTGTGATCCAGTCCTCAGTTGCTCTCCGGGTCAGCCGATCGCGTCCAGTTTTTCCAGCTGTTCCCGAATCTGGGTAAGCTGCCTTGTGAACTCGTCGACCCGCCCGCGCTCCTGTGCAACCACGGCTTCGGGCGCATTGTTGACGAAGTTCTGGTTCGCTAGCTTACCTTCGGCTTTCTGCAATTCTGCTTCGACCTTGGTCTTGAGTTTCGCCAGGCGCTGACGCTCGGCGTCGACGTCGATAAGCCCGGCCATGGGTACGAGCAGGCGCATGTCGTCCATCAGCGCCGTCGCCGAATTCGGTGCGTCTTCCGTGGCATCGAGGATTTGCACGGACTCCACGCGGCCGACGCGGGTCAGGAGCGCTGCATGTCTTTCAGCTCGGGCAGCGTCCGCGTCGCTCGCGTTTTGCATCAACACCGGCAGCGGCTTACCGGGTGAGATGTCCATTTCGCCGCGAATCTGTCTGACGCCGAGAATAAAGCGCATGACCCAGTCAATTTCGGCCTCTGCCTCGGGGTCGCGCTCGTCCGGCGATGCTTCGGGGTAGGGCTGAAGCATGATGGTTTTGCCGGATAGGCCAGCCCGAGGCCCTACCTCCTGCCAGATTTCCTCCGTGATAAACGGCATCAGCGGGTGGATCAGCCTCAACAGCCGCTCGAGGGTCGAGATCAGAGTCCGACGCGTACCGCGCTTCTGCGCGGCGCTGGACGCATCCGACTGCAATACCGGTTTCGACAGCTCTAGGTACCAGTCACAAAACTCATGCCAGGTGAATTCGTACATGGCCTGGGAAGCGAGATCCAGTCGGTAACCGGCGAACGCCGCGTGGACGTTTTCGACCGTCTTGTCGAAGCGGGATTGAATCCAGCGATCGGCGGCGCTGTATTCCGCGTCGCCGTCATCCAGGTCCTCGGTATTCAGCAAGACGTACCGAGCAGCGTTCCAGAGCTTGTTGCAGAAGTTCTTGTAGCCTTCAATGCGGCCGAGGTCGAAGCGAATGTCGCGCCCGGTCGTTGCAAGCGAGGCAAACGTGAACCGCAGTGCGTCCGTGCCGTAGTCCTTGATGCCCTCCGGGAACTGCTTGCGGGTTGCGGCCTCGATTTTCGGCTTCAGGTGATCCTGCATCAGTCCTGTCGTCCGTTTGGCGAGCAGCGTATCCAGATCGACACCCTGAATCAGGTCGCGCGGATCCAGCACGTTGCCCTTGGACTTGGACATCTTCTGGCCGTCCTGGTC